>NZ_CP047130.1:0-305374 GCF_009832865.1 Colwellia sp. 20A7
TTTACTTTTTCAAGTCGCAAAACTTCTTGTGTTTTAAGTAACGATCTTATTGTTTATTTTCTAATATTTTTTTAAGAGATAAATAATAACAACAGGCGGATGAAATATTTTCCTTTGGAGTTTTGGTTGGAACACTCTCTTTGGCAGCGATGCCTATCTGTTCTTCAAGAAGAATTGCCCGCACAGCAATTTAGTATGTGGATTCGTCCACTACAGTGTGTTGTTACGGATAATATATTAACACTTTATGCACCTAATCGTTTTGTTTTAGATTGGGTTCGTGATAAATATGTTAATAGAATCAATGAACTAATAACAATGACAGATGGTGGTGATTCATACCTTTTACGCTTTGATGTTGGTAGTAAACCGTTAAGTCCTGCCGTTCAAAAAAATGCAACGGCTTCTGGCGGCGCCAACTTTAGTTTAAATAATAAGTCAGCCCCTACAGTTGAAGCTGAAACTAACCTACCAAAAAAAGCCAATGTTCGTGTTAAATATACTTTTGATAATTTTGTTGAAGGTAAATCGAACCAACTAGCAAGAGCGGCAGCTTCACAAGTTGCTGATAATCCCGGCTCAGCTTATAATCCACTCTTTATTTATGGTGGTACTGGTTTAGGTAAAACGCATTTATTGCATGCTGTTGGTAATGGCATTTTACAAAATAATCCGAATGCTAAAATTGCTTACATGCATTCAGAACGTTTTGTGCAAGATATGGTAAAAGCGTTGCAAAATAATTCCATGGAAAAGTTTAAGCAATATTACCGCAGTGTTGACGCTTTATTGATTGATGATATTCAATTCTTTGCTGGTAAAGATAGAACACAAGAAGAATTTTTCCATACTTTTAATGCGCTACTTGAAGGTAATCAACAAATTATCTTAACAAGTGATCGCTACCCTAAAGAAGTTGCTGTTGAAGATCGATTAAAGTCTCGTTTTGGTTGGGGCTTAACTATTGCAATTGAACCACCAGAATTAGAAACACGTGTGGCTATCTTAAAAAGAAAGGGACAAGAAAGTAATATCAACTTAGCGGATGAAGTTGCTTTTTTCATTGCTAAACGTTTACGTTCAAATGTTCGTGAATTAGAGGGAGCGCTTAATCGTGTTATTGCTAATGCAAATTTCACGGGTAGGGCGATTACGATAGATTTTGTTAGAGAAGCATTACGAGATTTATTAGCTTTGCAAGATAAGCTTGTTACTATTGATAATATTCAACGCACAGTAGCTGAATATTATAAGATTAAAGTGGCAGATTTACTCTCGAAACGAAGAAACAGATCTGTGGCTAGACCTAGACAGCTAGCAATGGCATTATCTAAAGAATTAACGAACCATAGTTTGCCAGAAATTGGCGATGCTTTTGGCGGTAGAGATCATACAACGGTATTACATGCTTGTCGTAAGGTTAAGTCTCTAAGAGAGGAACTACATGATATTAAAGAAGATTACTCTAATTTAATTAGAACATTGTCTTCATAATATTTAATGTTTTTCATTAGTGTTATAGAATTATTTTACAAACTAAAATTTAATAATAAGAAATTTGCTCAAATGCAGGATAACAAATGAAATTTTCACTTAATAGAGAATTACTACTTAAACCATTATTGTTAGTGTCTGGTGCTGTTGAGCGCAAAAGTACTTTACCTATTTTAGGAAATATTCTTTTTGATGTTAAAGGACATTTGTTAACATTAACCGCTACTGATTTAGAACTTGAAATGGTTGCTCATACAGAAATTGAGAACCAAGGTGAAGATGGAAAAGTAACAATACCTGCGCGTAAGTTACTTGATATTTGTAAAAGTTTACCTGAAAACTCAATGCTGAATTTTAATGCTGAGAACGATAGCGTTAAACTGACATCGGGTAGAAGTAGATATTCTTTATCAACACTACCAGCTGATGACTTTCCAAACATTGAAGAATGGAAGGGTGATGTTGAGTTTAAGTTATTAAAATCAGAATTATTACGTTTAATTGAAAGCACGCATTTTTCAATGGCTAACCAAGATGTTCGTTATTACTTAAATGGAATGTCGATTGAAAGTGAAGGCAATGAGATTAGATCTGTTGCTACAGATGGCCATCGATTAGCGATTTGTAAAATTTCTAATGAATCTTTAACGTTACCAGCACGACAAGTAATTGTTCCTCGTAAAGGTATATTAGAAATTATTCGTCTTCTTGCTCCTGTTGATGAAGCGGTGCAAGTTTATCTTGGTTCTAATCATATTCGTATTATTGATTCAGAATTTTCGTTTACAAGTAAATTAGTTGATGGTCGTTTTCCTGATTACCGTCGAGTTTTACCTCGTAACGGAGATAAAATATTTGTAACAGACAAAGAAAAGTTACGTCAAGTATTGTCACGCGCATCTATTTTATCGAATGAAAAATTTAAAGGTGTTCGCTTAAACTTTTTAAATTCTTTATTAAAAATTACAGCTAACAACCCAGAACAAGAGCAAGCAGAAGAAGAATTAGAAATTGATTTTCCTTATGATGAACTAGAGATTGGTTTCAACGTTAGCTATGTACTTGATGTGTTGAGTGCTGTTAAAGATGAAAAAGTTAAGTTTACCTTGGCTGACGCTAACTCAAGTGTTGTTATTGAAGGTGCTGATTCAGGCGAAGCACTATATGTTGTTATGCCAATGCGTTTATAGTCTGCATACTATTGAAATTAACTAAATGAGTGTTGTAAAACTAGTTACCAACAATTTTCGTAACTTAAATGATGCTACAATTGATTTTCACTCACAATTAAATTTTTTTGTTGGAGACAATGGTAGCGGTAAAAGTAGTTTATTAGAGGCTCTTTTTTTTCTAGGGCATGGTAAATCTTTTAGAACAAGTAAACTTGATGCGCTAGCTTGCCACGAAAAAACAAACTTTGTTGTAAGTGTAAGAGACGGGAATAACCGTCAACTAGGATTAAGCCGAGACATAACTTCTGGTTTAACTACGATTAAAATTGATGGTGAATTTCAAAATCGTTTATCAGTTTTAGCTAAAAATATTGCAATACAAATTGTTACACCAGAAAGTTTTAAACTGTTTTTTGGTGGACCTAGAGAACGTAGAAGGTTTGTTGATTTAGGAATGTTTCACGTGAAACATTCATTTGCACAGCAATGGAAAAACTTTAATAGAGTACTAAAGCAAAGAAATGCTTGTATTAGGTTGAATAATAACTCAAGTGAATCTAATGCTATGTTGGCGTATTGGACAGATCAATTCTGTCAACTGTCAGTTGAAGTTGCTAGTGTAAGAGAAGAATATAGCTTAACGCTTATTGATGAGTTAGATGGTTGGTTAACTATTTTACTTCCAAATTTGAAGAGCAGAGTTACGGTACAATATTTACGTGGATGGCCACAAAAAAGAGAATTAGCAGAAGTACTTTTTACTAATCAAGAGCGTGAAGCTAAGTATGGATATAGTTTATATGGCGCTCATAAATTTGATGTAAAATTCCTTCTTGATAAACAACCTTTAGAGACTCAATTGTCTAGAGGGCAACAAAAGTTGTTTTTACTCGCATTAACTTTCACTCAAGCAAAATTGATAGCAAGAGTTGAACGAGTAAAACCAATTTTATTAATAGATGATATTGGTGCAGAATTAGATATTAATTCTCGTAAAGCGTTATCAGAAGCATTAGAAATATTAGATTGCCAAGTAGTAATTACAGCAATCAGTAATGATGTTTTAACACCTTTTTTTGACCGCTTTAATGAAAGTAATAAGAGTGATATTGATTACTCTGAAAATGAAAGAACAATTACAAAAATAGAAGATTATAAAGTGTTTCACGTGAAACATGGCGAAATATCAGCGATGTCTCCAAACGATTCTGACTTAAAAACAGAAACAGCAATTGAATAGGCTAAAACTATGACTGTAGAAAATGAATATGACTCGGCCAGTATTAAAGTACTAAAAGGACTTGATGCAGTACGAAAAAGACCCGGTATGTACATCGGTGACACTGATGATGGTACTGGTTTGCACCACATGGTTTTTGAGGTGTTAGATAACTCAATTGATGAAGCTTTGGCAGGACATTGTAAAGATATTGTCGTCACTATTCATTTAGACGGTTCTGTTTCTGTGAAAGATGATGGTCGTGGTATACCAACAGAATTACATCCTGAAGAGGGTGTTTCTGCAGCTGAAGTTATCATGACAGTATTACATGCTGGTGGTAAGTTTGGTGGTGAAGACTCTGGCTATAAGGTTTCAGGTGGTCTTCATGGTGTTGGTATTTCTGTAGTAAATGCTTTAAGTAGCAAACTGAAATTGAATATTCGCAGAAACGGTCAATTATTTGAACAGTATTATCATATAGGTGTACCTGAAGCACCATTGGCTGTTGTTGGTGAAAGTGACAAGACAGGTACAGAAGTACGCTTTTGGCCAAGCACAGACACCTTTACAGACGTTTTATTTCACTATGAGTTGTTAGTTAAGCGTATTAGAGAATTATCATTCTTAAACTCAGGTGTATCAATTCGTTTAATTGATGAACGTGAAGAAGGTAAAGAAGACCATTTCCATTTTGATGGTGGTATTCAAGCTTTTGTTGATTATTTAAATACTAATAAAACGCCAGTGAACGAAGAGATTTTCTACTTCGATTTAGCTCGTGAAGATGGCATTGTTGTAGAAGTTGCTATGCAGTGGAATGATGGCTTCCAAGAAAACATTCACTGTTTTACTAACAACATTCCTCAAAAAGATGGCGGAACACATTTAAGTGGTTTCCGTACAGCGTTAACCAGAACCTTAAATAGTTATATGGTTAAAGAGGGATTAAACAAAACTAAGAAAGGCGGCAGTACAGAAACGAGCGCATCAGGTGATGATGCACGTGAAGGTTTAACTGCTGTAATTTCTGTTAAAGTACCTGATCCTAAGTTCTCTTCTCAAACTAAAGATAAATTAGTTTCTTCAGAAGTTAAAACTGCAGTTGAGCAGGCTATGGGTGAAAAGTTAGGTGAGTACTTATTAGAAAAGCCTACTGTAGCTCGTACTATTATTATGAAGATTGTTGATGCGGCAAGAGCACGTGAAGCTGCGCGTAAAGCGCGTGAAATGACTCGACGTAAAGGTGCATTAGACATTGCTGGCTTACCAGGTAAGTTAGCTGATTGTCAGGAAAAAGATCCTGCACTCTCTGAACTATATATTGTGGAAGGGGACTCTGCTGGCGGTTCAGCCAAGCAGGGACGTAATCGTAAAAACCAAGCTATCTTACCGTTGAAAGGTAAAATATTGAACGTAGAAAAAGCACGTTTTGATAAAATGATTTCCTCTCAAGAAGTAGGCACATTAATTACAGCGTTAGGTTGTGGTATTGGCCGTGATGAATATAACCCTGAAAAATTGAGATATCATAGTATTATCATCATGACCGATGCTGATGTTGATGGATCGCATATCCGTACTTTGTTATTAACATTCTTCTATCGTCAAATGCCTGAAATTATGGAACGTGGTCATATATTTATTGCTCAGCCACCGCTATATAAAGTTAAAAAAGGTAAGCAAGAACGTTACATAAAAGATGATGATGGTTTAACTGAATACCTAACTACTTTGGCATTAGACGGCGCTTCTATTCATGTTAATGAAGATGCGCCTGCAATTACTGGTTTAGCCTTAGAGCAATTAGTTAACCAATATCGTACTACGATGGAAACTATTAAACGTATCTCTAGACAGATCCCTGCAGATATCCTAGAGAAAATGGTTTATAGCACTAATATTGCGAAAGAAGATTTTTCTGATAAAGATAAAGTTGATGTGTGGGCTAAAGATTTAATTACTCAACTTGATGATCAAGATGGTAACGGATCTCTTTATACCGTAACAGTAGAGTACAATACTGAACGTAAAATTTATTACCCACAATTTATTGTTCGTAAGCACGGGATTGATAAAGTTTATAGTTGTAACTATGAGTTTACTCAGTCTAATGAGTTTGCCGCAATTATTTCATTAAATGATGCTATCAATAATTTAATGGAAGAAGGCTCTTATGTTAAACGTGGTGAAAAAGTTAAGCCTGTTGATACCTTTGAAGAAGCACTTAGTTGGTTAATGGCTGAATCTAAACGTGGTCAATATATACAACGTTATAAAGGATTGGGTGAGATGAACCCAGATCAATTATGGGAAACCACAATGGATCCTGAAACACGTCGTATGCTACAAGTAACGATTGATGATGCTATTGCAGCAGATCAACTGTTTAATACCTTGATGGGTGATCACGTAGAGCCGCGTAGGAAGTTTATAGAAGAAAATGCCTTAAAAGTTTCAAACTTAGATTTTTAAGAGCTATGGCTATGTAAACAACAGTATTTACATAGCCTGTAGGGATGAAAGTTAGTATTTCATCAATAAATATTATATGCTCGGTCATCAGAACTGAGCATTTCTATTTTAAAAACAGCATGTTATATGTATTTTAGTGTGTGGCGTGTAAATTTATAACTTAGAGTGAATTTGAAAAAACATGACTAGTTTCAATTGTAAAACGTTTCAAGGTCTAATCTTGCAGTTGCAAGATTATTGGTCAAGACAAGGTTGTGTAATAGTACAACCATTAGACTTAGAAGTTGGTGCAGGTACATTCCACCCAATGACATTTCTAAGATCGATAGGACCTGAGCCTATTAGCAGCGCATATGTACAACCATGTAGACGACCTACCGATGGTCGCTATGGTGAAAACCCTAACCGTTTACAACATTACTATCAATTTCAAGTGATGTTAAAGCCATCCCCAAAAAATATACAAGAGCTGTATCTTAATTCATTAAAAGAGCTGGGTATTGATCCTCTCGTTCATGATATTCGCTTTGTTGAAGATAATTGGGAATCACCAACTTTAGGTGCATGGGGCTTAGGCTGGGAAATATGGCTTAATGGTATGGAGATTACTCAGTTTACTTATTTCCAACAAGTAGGTGGCTTAGAGTGTACGCCTGTTACCGGTGAGATTACTTACGGGTTAGAGCGTCTTGCCATGTACATTCAAAATGTAGATAGCATTTATGACCTTGTTTGGGCTGATGGTCCAATGGGTAAAATTTATTACGGTGATGTTTTCCATCAAAATGAAGTAGAGCAGTCTACTTATAATTTTGAACATGCTGACGTAGACGCATTATTTAATCAATTTGATCAATGTGAAAAAGACAGTCAGAAATTGATTGAAGCTAACTTACCATTACCTGCTTACGAGCAAGTGATGAAAGCGTCTCATGCTTTCAATTTACTTGATGCACGTCATGCGATATCAGTAACAGAACGTCAACGTTATATTTTACGTGTACGTACTTTATCGAAAGCAGTTGCTGAAGCGTATTACCAAAAACGTGAAGAGCTAGGCTTCCCGTTATGTAAGAATAATAAAGCCAAAAATGACGTTTCAAGCAAAGGAGAGAAATAATGACTACTGAAACACTCCTTATTGAACTAGGCACAGAAGAGTTACCACCTAAATCATTGAAAACCTTGGCTACTGCTTTTTTTGATAATATAAAAAGCCAACTTGATAGCCATGATTTAGCGTATAGCGATATAAAATGGTTTGCTACACCTCGTCGTATGGCAGTACAAGTTTTTGATTTGGTTGATAAACAACAAGATAAAACTGTAGAGAAGCGCGGGCCAGCAGTGAATGTTGCTTTTGATGAAGCAGGTAACGCCAGTAAAGCGGCTCAAGGTTGGGCAAGATCAAACGGTATAACCGTTGAACAAGCTGAACGCTTGGTAACTGACAAAGGTGAATGGTTGCTTCATAGTGCAACAGTAACAGGCTTGGCCACCACCGAATTAATTCCTGATATGGTAAATGTAGCGTTAAAGAAATTACCTATCGCTAAACCAATGCGTTGGGGCGCTGAGCGTACTCAATTTATTCGCCCTGTACATACATTAACTATGCTATTTGGTAGTGAGTTAATTGCTGGTGAAGCTCTTGGTGTTACATCAGGTAATCAAGTACAAGGTCATCGTTTTCATCATGAAGGCTTAGTTACTATTAATCATGCAAATGATTACCAAGCTGAACTTACTAAAGCTTACGTTGAAGTAGACTTTGCTGAGCGACAAAATAAAATTGTTGAGCAAATAAAGCAAGCCGCTAACGATATTGATGCTGTAGCATTAATTGATGAAGACTTGCTTAATGAGGTTACCGCATTAGTTGAATGGCCAGTAACATTAGTAGGAACGTTTGATAAAGACTTCTTAAATGTTCCAGCTGAACCATTAATTTACTCAATGAAAGACCATCAGAAATATTTCCCTGTTACAGATAAAAATGGTCAATTAGTTAACAAGTTTATTTTTGTTTCTAATATTGAATCAAAAGATCCAAATGCCGTTATTTTTGGTAATGAAAAAGTTATTCGTCCACGTTTAGCGGATGCAGAGTTTTTCTTTAAAACAGATAAAAAGCAAAGTTTAGAGTCACGTTTAACAAGTCTTGAGTCTGTATTGTTTCAAAAGCAATTAGGCACATTAAAAGCTAAATCTGAACGCATTGCACAGTTGAGCCAGTTTATAGCACAACAGTTAAATGAAAATGCAGATGATGCTTACCGTGCAGGTTTGCTTAGTAAAACCGATTTAATGTCTGAAATGGTATTAGAATTCCCACAAGTGCAAGGCACTATGGGTAAATACTATGCTTTACATGATGGTGAAAATGAAAATATTGCACAAGCGTTAGAAGATCAATATCGTCCACGCTTTGCGGGTGATTCATTACCAGAAGCGAATATAGGTTGTGCTGTTGCTATCAGTGACAAGATTGACACCTTGGTAGGTATCTTTGGTATTAATCAAGCACCTAAGGGCGATAAAGACCCATTTGCGCTACGAAGAGCTGCTATCGGTAGTATTCGTATCATTATTGAAAAACAGCTTAATTTAGACTTGTCTGAATTGATTAGCAAAAGTATCGAATTATTTGGTGATAAGCTAGTTAATGAAAATACGGCTAACGATGTTTTAGATTTTATTATGGGTCGTTTCCGTGCTTTCTATCAAGAGCAAGGAATTAGTGTTGATGTTATCCAAGCGGTATTGGCCAAAAAACCAAGTGCACCACTGGATTTTGAAAAACGCATTAAAGCTGTTACTTTCTTTGGTGAATTACCTGAAGCGGCAACACTTGCTGCGGCGAATAAGCGTGTTGGTAATATTCTAGCCAAGTTTGATGGCGAGCTTTATCAGGCATTTAATGCTGACTTAGCCACAGAACAAGCCGAACGTGATTTAGCTGATGTTTATCAAGCAATAAAATTAAAAGTTGCACCATTAATGGCGGATAAAAACTATCAAGCTGCTTTAAGTGAATTAGCACAGTTAAAGGCACCAATAGATACGTTCTTTGATAATGTTATGGTTATGAGTGACGATGAAGCGATTAAAACTAACCGTTTAACGTTACTTAATGAAATTCGTAATAGCTTCTTTGCTATTGCAGATATTTCGCTACTATAGAAATATATCGTTAGAAAATACTGTTAGTTAACTAAAAGGGCATAATGATATGCCCTTTTATTTGCATAAAATTTGTCTTAAATAGAATAAATGTCTTTAAAAAGTCGATTAGCTCTTGGTAAATAGTAATTGTCGTAATCAACAGAAAAAGCAATTGAAGTTGCTTTCCCTTTAAGCTCATGACGAGGAACTAAGCCATAAACTCGTGAATCGGCGCTGTTACGACGATTATCACCCAAAACAAAGTAATAGCCTTCGGGAACGGTTAATGGCGAAAAAGTACTGCGTTGATTGCTTCTCTCTTTATCGATACGAATAGTGTGATTGATAGCGTCAACCTGTTCAATAGCAATAAGTTGCCGAGGGTTTTCTTCGATAACTTTATTTGGCATAGCTTCACCATTAATATAAAGCGTTTCTTCTTTCATTGAAATAATATCACCAGGCAAACCAATCATCCGTTTTATCAATCGCTTATCTGCAGCTTCAGATTCAAATACAACAATTTCGCCACGTTTAGGTTCTCCGGTAGATAGTAAAGAGAATTGGCTAAAAGGCAGTCTTAGATCATAAGCCATTTTATTAACAATAATTCTATCGCCTTCTTTAATTGTTGGTTGCATTGAACCTGTCGGCACTGTGTACCAATCAGCCATGGCACTTCTAAAAACAGACATTAATAAAATAAAGAGTATAAATAGTTTGTTGTCTTTTAGAAGTTTTTTTAAGTAAGTCATCATGATTGTCCTCATTAGTAATAGATCGATTTAGATACACCGATTAAAGAAAGGTTCGGCTAATACACACATGTTTACAACTTTGAAGCTGAGCTTATTATAAAGATAAAGTGATAATAGTTTGTGATAGATCAATTACGTAAATAAATAAAGGCGTAATATATTAGTTAGGTGCATTATTTAAATATAAAAAGCAGGAGAAAATTATGACGTTAGAAAAGCATGACCTTCATCACGAATTTCCAGATTTTAATGAGGAAATACACTACTTGAAAATGAACGATAAGCACTTTGCTCGTTTGTTTAATGAATACCATGAAGTTGATAAAGAAGTACGTCATATCGAGCAGGGTATAGAGAATACCAGTGATGAATATTTAGAGCAGCAAAAGAAAGCACGTTTAAAATTAAAAGACGAAATTTTTGTTATGCTTAAAAATGTAGAATTATCAGAATAAGCATTATAAGCGGGTTTACCTTACTTAACTGTAATAAAAGTTAACCCTTTTTAATTACAAATAAGTAAGGCTTCTCATCAACTTTTTTAGCTATAAGATCATGTTCCATAAACCGACAAAAGCTAGGAATATCTCGCGTGGTTGATGGATCGTCACAGGTGATTAATAAAGTTTCGCCACTTGCCATTTTTCTTATATTCAATCGAACCATCATTACAGGCTCTGGGCATCGTAGACCAATAGCATCAAGTGAGTGATCTGTTTCTTTAAATATTTCGTTTAGCATAAATGATATTGGGTTAGTTAAATCTATATAGAGTTACTATTCTACTTCATTTCTATTTGAGCTGTCTCGCATATAGTTCAACCAACTAAATATATATCAACTCGCATGTCTGGGTCGTTTAGGTATATACTTTCATTAGATATCTGATATGTTTTGGGAAAATAGACGTTAATGCTAACCCGAGTAGTGCCGAAAATATTGTTAACACTGGCTATAGTTAGTTATAGCTTTAGCCTACAGGCGAGTGAGCCATTCAAAATAACAGTAGATAAAATACAACAAAAAAACTTTATTAAAGCAGAAAAACTTGTCAATAAAAGTGGTTCTGCTCAATATCAAGTACTCTATAACCAACTTCATTATTATTCTTTACAACCTTATTTAGATCAACAGCGCTTGATGAACAAAATGAGCTTGTCTGATGCAAAAGAAATATCACAATTTTTAGATAAGTATCAAGGTACGCCTCTTGATTGGTCTTTACGAAAAAAATGGTTAACTTATCTCGCGAATAAGAAGCAAGGTGCCTTGTATTTAAAAGATTATAGCCTGACTTCAAATGCTGCATTAGTGTGCCATCAGTTAAACTTTAGTTTGCAGTCTGGTGTCTCTGAGAGTGAGGTGCTGCCAAAGGTTACTAAATTATGGGTAGTGGGTAAGTCACAAGACAAAGCATGTGATTCTTTATTTGAACGTTGGCAAAAAGCAGGATACCGCACGAATGATATTATTTGGCAGCGTATTAGCTTAGCAGCTGATGGAGGAAAACATACACTCATTCCTTATTTAACTAAATTACTACCGCCTGAGCAGCAATATTTAGGGCGTTTGTGGCATAAAGTTAGACGTGACCCTTCTATGGCAAGCAAATTTAAAAACTTTCCTAATAAATCGGCACGAGAAGTAGAAATACTGACTTATGGTTTTAAACGACTGATATGGCATTCTCCCGATATCGCTATTCGTAGTTATAACAAAGCAAAGTTGATATTTACTTTTACTAAAGATCAACAGCAACAAATAACAGAAAAATTTGCTGTCGCTTTATCATCGAAAAACCACCATGCAGCACAATTATGGCTTGATAAGCTTGATGTTAACGTATTGAGCGATAGTATTCTGCAACGACGATTATCTCAGGCATTAAAGAAAAATGATTGGGATCAATTAATTATAGATTTAGCGCAATTACCTAAAAAGCATAAGAATGATTTAAAGTGGAAGTATTGGTATGCACGGGCTTTAATTGAAACAAATGCAAATGAACCAGGTATTCTTTTATTACAAGAGTTAGCTAATAAACGTCATTATTATGGATTTCTTGCAGCAAGTTATTTAAAGAAACCGGTGAACCTACAAAACAAACCACTTGAGTTTTCTTTAGCTGAAAAAAAACAAGTGATTAGTTATCCTGCCGCTAAACGCGCTTTTGAATTTCATTCTTTAGGGCGCCACCATCAAGCACGTTCAGAGTGGAATTATTTACTTAAGAAATTAAGTAATAGAGAACAATTAATCGCAGCAAAAATAGCGAATGAAAATCAATGGTTTGATAGAACAATTTTTACTTTAGTGAGTGCCGGCTATTTAGATGATGTTGATTTACGTTTTCCTAAAGCGTTTGACAAAGAAATTAATTTTTATGCAAAAGCAGAGAAAATAGCACCTTCGTGGGCGTTTGCTATAGCAAGAAGAGAAAGCTCTTTTATGAAGGATGCTCATTCTCCTGTAGGTGCTAAAGGGCTAATGCAATTAATGCCTAATACGGCAAAAAGCCTTAAAAAGGGAAGGGTCAATAATAGTTACTTATTGAATGCTGAAAATAATATTGAATTAGGCACTAAGTATTTAAAGATTCTTTTGGGTAAAAACAATGGTAACCAGTTGCTTGCTACAGCTTCATATAATGCTGGGCCATATAGAGTGAGTACTTGGGTAAATAATATAGAATCTATTCCAGCAGATATTTGGATTGAGACCATACCTTACAAAGAAACGCGAAACTATGTAAAAAGTGTTTTAGCTTATCAGGAAATATATCAGCATAAACCAGGACAAGTTAGTGAGCTTTTTGAAAAAGTAATTAACATGACCATAGGTGGTTAACTCTTTTGTTATTCATAAAGTAAAAGAGATGTAAATCAAGTCAGCTGTACAATAAGATGCACAAATTTAAAGAAGATCTGTTGTAGTGTTATAGCTTGAAAATAAAAGGGTATGGTATTATACCGAAAAATTTATGGGAGGGTTTATGACTACATTAACCAACAAGTTAAAAGAAGAGTATTCAGCACATATTGACAGTTTACAACAACGAACAAAACAAGCGTTGTTATGTGAAAAAATTGAAGGTGTGGTGATTCATTCAGGCCAAGAAATTAAAGCTTTTCTTGATGATAATGCTTACCCATTTAGAGTAAACCCTCACTTTAAACATTGGCTACCTTTAATTGATGTGCCTAATTGCTGGCTTATTATAAATGGTGAAGATAAGCCAACGCTTATTTATTATCAACCTGTCGATTTTTGGCATAAAGTAATCCCGTTAGCTGAAAGTTATTGGGGTGAATTTTTTCATATTAAAGTACTTACTAAAGCAAGCGATGTAGATAAATTATTACCTTATGATAAAAAAGACTTTGCTTATATTGGTAGTCATATTGAAGTGGCAAAAGCGTTAGGGTTTGAAGAAATTAATCCTGAGCCGTTATTAAACTACTTTCATTATCACCGTGCTTATAAAACATCATATGAACTAGTGTGCTTGCGTGAGTCTAATAACTTGGCTGTAACAGCACATAATGCCGCAAAAAAAGCATTTTTCAGTGGCGCTACAGAGTATGATATTCAACAAGCTTACCTTAGCGCTATAGGCTATACGACTAATGAAACGCCGTATGGCAATATTGTCGCACTAAATAAAAATTGCTCAGTTTTACATTATATGACGCTAGATAAAGTGGCCCCGCAAACACATAAATCATTTCTAATTGATGCAGGTGCAAACTTTCATGGTTACGCTGCTGATATAACGCGTACGTATTCTTTTAAGCGAGATAAGTTTGCCGAGTTGATCGCCCGCATGGATCAATTAATGCTTAATGCTGTTGAAGGCTTGAAGCCAGGTGTAAGCTATGTAGATTTACATATTGCTACCTATAGAGAAATTGCACAGGTGTTAGTCGAGTTCGATTTTATTAAAGTAAGTGCAGATACTGCTGTTGAGTCGGGTATTGTAAGTACCTTTTTCCCTCATGGGCTAGGACATCATTTAGGTTTGCAAGTACACGATGTTGGCAGTTTTATGGCAGATGAACGTGGTACTCATATTAACTCTCCTGAGAAACATCCTTTTTTACGTACTTCAAGAATCATTGAAGCAGGGCAGGTTTTTACAATAGAACCTGGACTATATTTTGTTGATTCTTTACTTAGCACATTAAAAGACTCAAAAAATAGTGATCAAGTTAACTGGGAAAAAGTTGATAGTATGCGTGATTTTGGTGGAATTCGTATTGAAGATAACATCATTGTTCATCAATCGCATAATGAAAATATGACCCGTGACTTAGGCTTGAACTAGTCTTTTGCTAAACTTTCTTGGATGTTAGAGTTATGACAAAGCCTTATCAAATAGCGGTTAACGATGTTGAACATGAAACATTTGTTAACCGTAGTCGGTTTATTTGTTATTTGTCATCCTGTACTAGTATTGAAGAAGCAAAGGCGCAAGTTAAGCAAAGGCAACTTGAGCATCCTCAAGCCAGTCACCATTGTTATGCTTTTTTAACCAAAGCAGCAGATGATAGCTTAGGTTATGGCTATTCTGATGATGGCGAACCAAGTGGCACCGCTGGTAAACCTATGCTGGCGGTTTTACAAGGTGGTGGCATTGGGCAAGTTTGTGCTGTAGTTGTACGATATTTTGGTGGCACTAAACTAGGTACTGGTGGTTTACAGCGAGCTTATGGTGATAGTGTTCGCCAAGCGCTTGTGTTTTTACAATCGAAAACTAAAATAGCGATGGCGGCAAAAACTTTAGCGTGTCAATATAGCCAAGTTGATGATGTATTGCATATAATTAGCCAAGTAGAAGGTCAGGTTATTGAGCAAGAATATTTACAAACAGTGCAGTTTAAACTCTTGTTACCACAAGCTGAATTAGCTTTGGTTGAACATAAATTGCAAACACTGTCGGCAGGTCAATTAAAATTATACTCTTCTGATACCTTGTAGGTTGGGTTGTATACCAACATTAAATAAAATAATGATGCAAAAAACAAAACGTGCAATATAAAAATATTATTCGAATTTTAGGTTTGTTAGTCGCACTACTCAGTGTCACTATGCTTCCGCCTGCCATGGTGTCTATGATCTATCGTGATGGTGGCGGTGTACCTTTTTTAATGGGCTTTTTATGTTGCCTGTTTACCGGTTTTTTAGCTTGGTATCCTTTTAGGGGGGAAAAAACCGATCTAAAATCTCGAGAAGGTTTCTTGATTGTGGTGTTATTTTGGTTAGTACTTGCTAGCTTCTCCGCTATTCCTCTTATCTTATTAGATCAGCCATCATTGTCAGTGACTGATGCATTTTTTGAATCATTCTCAGGTTTAACGACGACAGGGGCGACCATTTTAAATCGTATTGATGGTTTACCTCATGCCGTGTTGTGGTATCGCCAGCAGTTACAGTGGTTAGGTGGTATGGGGATTATTGTATTAGCTGTTGCGGTATTACCTATGTTAGGTATTGGTGGTATGCAGCTATATCGAGCAGAGATTCCTGGCCCAGTAAAAGATTCAAAGATGACACCAAGAATAGCCGATACAGCAAAGCATTTATGGTATATCTATTTATCATTAACAGTTGCTTGTGCAGCAGCGTATTGGTTGGCGGGTATGTCAGTATTTGACGCTATTTGTCATTCATTTTCCACTGTTGCCATTGGAGGGTTTTCTACTCACGATGCCAGCATGGGGTATTTTAACAGCCCCACGATTAACTTGGTTTGTGTGTTCTTCTTAATTATTGCGAGTGTAAATTTCGCCCTACATTACGCTGTGGTTCAAAGTAAATCCCTTAGAAACTATTTTGCTGACCCAGAATTTAAAGCGTTTCTTGCTATACAAATTGTACTAACTCTTATTTGTTTTACAGTATTAATGACGTCTGGCACTTATCAAGATGCAGATAAAGCATTTGACCAAGCCTTATTTCAATCTGTTTCAATTAGTACAACAGCAGGCTTCTCAACCACTTCATTTGCCGATTGGCCAACACTTTTACCTTTGTTACTGATTTTTTCGAGTTTTATTGGTGGTTGTGCAGCGAGTACCGCTGGCGGTATGAAGGTAGTGAGGGTATTACTACTGTACTTACAAGGTTTACGTGAGCTAAATAAGTTAGTACATCCCAGGGCTATTTTTAAGATTAAAATGGGTAAAAAGGTATTGCCAGATCGTGTTGTAGAAGCTGTTTGGGGCTTCTTTTCTGCCTATGCTGCAGTATTTGTTATTTGTATGTTATTACTATTAGCAACTGGTATGGATGATATTACTGCATTTACAGCTGTTGCTGCTGCCATTAACAACCTTGGTCCAGGATTAGGGGAGGTTGCCGCTAACTTCTCAGGTATTGGGGATGCGAGCAAGTGGGTGTTAATTATGGCAATGCTATTTGGACGCTTAGAAATATTTACTTTATTAGTACTCTTTACTCCTGGGTTTTGGCGTACATAATGCTATTCATCAGTTGAGGAATAGCATTAATTGGCGCTAGAGTATGGTAAATATAATATTATTAAATCTTTGAAGTAATTAAAAATATATTAAACTGAGTTCAGAGTAGTTAAATAAATTGGCGCGTTAGAAATACGTTGCACTAACTTGGAATAACCTTTCCACATCACCAATGTAACGTTTATTAACGAGAAAGAGGATAACATGGTCTTCTTCTTCTATTAGTGTATTAGAGTGAGCTATTAACACCTCTATACCTCTAACAATTGCACCAATAGTTGTACCCGGCGGTAACTTGATATTTTGAACTGAGCGCCCAACTACTTTTGAAGATTTCTCATCTCCTTTGGCAACAATTTCAATCGCTTCAGCTGCACCACCACGTAAGCTATACACATTATCAATAGTACCTCGTCTTACATGAGTGAGTAACGCAGAAATTGTGGCTTGTTGTGGTGAAATGGCTATATCAATAGCGCCACCATGGACTAGCTCAACATAGGCATCACGCTGAATAAGTACCATTGTTTTTCGAACACCAAGCTTTTTAGCAAGTAATGAAGACATGATATTAGCTTCATCATCATTAGTTACAGCAATAAATACATCGAATTGGTCTATATTTTCTTCTGTTAATAACTCTATATCTGAAGAGTCGCCTTGAAATACTAGGGTGTTATTAAGTTCAGACGTTAGCTCAGCAGCCCTTGTTGCAGAACGCTCTATTAATTTAACTTGATGATTATCTTCTAGAATACTCGCTAAACCAGCGCCGATATTACCGCCACCAACAATCATTATTCGTTTATAGGCAGGCTCTAGTTTTTGTAGTTCATTCATCACTGCCCGTATGTGAATACTTGCGGCAATGAAAAACACCTCATCATCTGCTTCAATAACAGTAGTACCTAGAGGGCGGATAGGCTTGCCATCTCGATAAATGGCAGCAACACGGGTATCAACATTGGGTATATGGTCTCTTAATGTTGATAATGCATGGCCAACAAGTAAACCACCATAATAGGCTTTTACTGCTACTAAGCTAACACGACCACTAGCAAATTCTAATACTTGTAATGCGCCTGGATAATCAATTAAGCGAGCTATATCACGGGTAACTAATTCTTCAGGTGCAATAACATGATCAATAGGAATGTGTAGCTTATGAAATAATTGCTTTGAATGTTTTAATATTTGGTTTGAGCGAATACGAGCTATTTTTTTATGAGTATTAAATAAAGAAGAACAAATTTGGCAAGTGATCATATTCGTGGCATCGTCTGAAGTAACAGCGATAACCATGTCAGCATCTTCAGCACCCGCGTTTCTTAATACGTCTGGATGACAGCCTTGGCCAGTGACAACTTTAAGATCCATTCTGTCTTGTAGCTCACGAAGTTTTTCTCCGTCAACATCAACAACAGATATATCGTTATTTTCACCAACAAGGTTTTCCGCTAAAGTTCCACCTACTTGGCCTGCACCGACTATTATTATTTTCATTTATTGTTGTTTTTCTCAAATTAGCTTGTGTGTTTTGAATATAGAATAATTTTATTAAGCTTCTACTTTTAATAGTTTAGCGTAATAAAAACCATCCATATTATTTTCACCAGGCAATAATTGCCAACCGATGGTTCCTTCAGTTTGATTTTTCTCGCCATCAATAGGAACTAATTTTGCATCAGTGTTATTTTTAATAAAGTGTTCTATTTGTTCGTTATTTTCTTGCGGTAAAATACTACAAGTAGCGTAAAGTAAAGTACCACCGGGCTTGAGTAAAGACCATGTTTCTTTTAAAATTTGCTGTTGTAAAATAACTAATGCGTCTATGTCACTTGCTTTGCGTAACCACTTTATATCAGGGTGACGACGAATTACACCTGTTGCCGAACAAGGTACATCTAATAAAATACGGTCAAAGTATTGTCCCTGCCACCATGTTTGTGAATTTGCAGCATCGGCGGCAATAACGGTAGCTTCTACATTTAAACGTGTAAGGTTTTCTTGTACTCTAACTAAACGGCTAGCTTCTATGTCAATTGCGGTCATTGACGCTATTTCAGGATATTGCTCTAATATATGGCAAGTTTTCCCACCGGGTGCTGCACAAGAGTCGAGTACTACATCACCTGGTTTACAGTCTAATAAACGTGCAGCTTGCTGAGCCGCGCCATCTTGTACCGATATCCAACCTTGTTCAAAGCCTGGTAGCTTTAACACATCAATAGGGTGTGTAAGTTCGATACCCTGGCTTAATGGGTCAACAGAATTAATTGATATTTCTTCAGCGGCTAATAGTTTTTGATAACTTGCACTATCGTGACAGCGCTGATTTGCTCTCAACCACATCGGCGGCTTTTGCTGGTTTGCGGTAAGTATTTGTTGCCACTTATCAGGATAAGCTTCTTGTACTTTTTTAATAAACCAGCTTGGGTGGTTGTATTGTATTGAAATAGGAAGTGTTGAATCTGGTATTGTAGATTCAGTTACTCCGCTTTTTTCTGTAGCACGAACAAAATTACGCAAAACAGCATTCACTAATGCTTTCATATGACGATTTTTAAGCGTACCTGTTGCCGCTACAGTTTCACTGACAGCCGCATGATCAGGTATACGCATATATTTTATCTGATAAACACCAACTAATAATAGAAAATGAAATACACGCTGTTTTCCCGTTAAGGGTTTTTGCATTAAACCACGAACATCATTTTCTAATTCAGGTAAGTAGCGCATTACGCCATAACAAATCTCTTGTAATAAGCCTTTATCTTTCGCTAACGCTTTGTCTTGCTGTTTTGGGAGCTCATCACCTAAACTACGTCCTTGATCAATAACGCTATAACAACATTTAGCCGCTAATGCTCGAATGTTAACTAGTTTTTGATTATTTGTTTTTGGGGCTGTAATAGTCATTTAGCTCACAACACTATTAATATCTGTACCGTTGATATTAGCACCTACTGTAAACCAATCAGCTCGACCGTTTAGTATATCTTTAATCGGGAGGGCTTTTTTATTTGGTAATTGTAAAACCTCTAAACAAATGGCGCCTTTAGCTGTGGCGACAACAATCCCTTCTTTATCTACAGAGATGATGCTACCAATTGGTTGAGTTGTTTTCATTTCTTTAACTGATGCCTGCCAAATTCGAATACGATGTTGCTTGTTATGCTGAGAATTTTCAGTAAATGTAAATTGTGCTACTGGCCAAGGAATGTAAGCTCGAATTTTTCTATCTAATTCATGCGCTGTTAAATTCCAGTCTATTTCCGCTTCGTTTTTATCTAGTTTATGTGCATAGGTAGCTAGATCATTATTTTGCGTAATCGCTTTATGCGCACCTGTAGTCATTAATGCTAAGGTATCAACTAATGCGTTTGGCCCAAGTTGAGCTAACTTTTCATAAAGGCTAGCACTTGTATCGCTATTTTCAATGGTGCATTCTGCCGTTAAAATCATATCACCAGTATCAAGACCTTTATCCATTTGCATAATGGTGACACCCGTTTTTGAATCGCCAGCTTCTAACGAACGTTGAATAGGTGCAGCGCCTCGCCATTTAGGAAGTAATGAACCATGTACATTAATACAACCTAACTGTGGTGTAGTAAGAATAACTTCTGGAAGTAATAGGCCGTATGCGACCACTACCATAACATCCGCATTATATTGTCCTAATTGCTGTTGATCACTTGCCTCTTTAAAATTAACAGGTTGCTCAACAGGTAAGTTATTTTCAAGTGCTAATAACTTAGTGGCACAGGCTGTTAATTTTTTACCACGTCCGGCAGGTTTATCTGGCGGGCAATAAACAGCAACAACATTATGTTGGCTATTAATAAGGGCTGCTAAATGTTGGGCAGCAAAGTCGGGTGTTCCAGCAAAAATGATATTTAATGGCTTTAACAAAAGTATTTCCTAAGGGTAAAAGTTAAGCGTTGGCTTTATCTAAACGTTCTTCTTTTTCTAGCTTTAATTTTATGCGTTGACGTTTTAGTGGCGATAAATAATCGACAAACAAAACACCATTCAAATGATCAAGCTCGTGCTGAATACAAATACTTAACAATTCTTCACCATCAAGTGTAAATTCTTCACCAGCTCTGTTTAAAGCTTTCACGGTACAAGTTGTGTGACGGTTCACTTTTGCATAAATACCAGGGACAGATAAACAGCCCTCTTCATTTATGACCGTTTCATCGCCTTTATTAATTATTTCTGGATTAATCAATACGATTGGTTGGTCACCATTTTCAGAAACATCCATTACAACGATACGTTGATGAATATCAACTTGAGTGGCTGCTAGACCAACTCCTTTTTCGTCATACATGGTTTCTAGCATGTCATCTATAATGGTTAGTGTGTCGTCTGTAATTTCACTTACAGGCTTAGCCTTTGTTTTTAAACGAGGATCTGGAAAACGTAATACAGTTAATATAGTCATAATCTTACAAATGTTTGATAAAAGAATTAGCGATAATGCTTTTAGAGTGTTATGTTTAACATTATAGCAATTAATAATACAGCATTTCTATAAAAGCATGAAAAACCATAATAAAGGAACGAGTCACATGCTAAAAAAAATAATGTTAATACTTACGTTGTTTGCATGTCCTTTCATTTCACTCGCAGAACAATTAAAGATTAATGATGATGCACCAACGACTTACATAGTTAAGAAGGGTGATACTCTTTGGGATATTTCCTCCATTTTTCTTAATCAGCCATGGCTTTGGCCTAAACTTTGGCGTTTAAATCCTGAAATAAAAAATCCGCATTTAATTTATCCTGGTGACACAATATCGCTAATCTTTGATGAAAATGGTGAACCACAATTACTTCTTAAGGCAAGTAGTAGTAAACCAAGTTATAAGTGGTCACCTAAAATCAGGAAAAAAAATAAAGCTGATACTGCAATTAAGTTATTACCTTTAAAAGTAATAGCACCATATATTAAGTACGACCACCTCTTTAGCGCAGAGCAACTTGAACAATTCCCTCATGTGATTGGTAGTGATGAAGGTTATAGATCAAGTATTAATGGCTTCAAAGTTTATGTTGATAAAGATTTATCATTATCAAAAACGTATGCTATTTATAATAAAGGCGAGGAGATTATTGATCCTGAAACAGATGAGTCACTTGGTTTTTATGTTGACTTAGTTGCTACAGGTCAAGCAGTTGGTAGCGGTAATATAGAAGATGATACGCCAGCAACACTAAAAGTGAGTACAGCCAAACGAGAAATACGTTCGGGTGATTATGTTGTACCTGTACATGAAGGGCAAATGTTCCCATCAGTTTTTACTATGAAAGCTGCAGATAAATCATTTCGTGGTTCAATTATTAAAGCGACAAGTAATGGACGTGAATTTGGAAAACTAGAAGTAGTGATGCTTAATCGCGGCTTTGAGGATGACGTGACCATTGGTGATGTCATGGCGATAAAACGTTTAAGTCCAAGTGTACTAAAAACAAGAACAGGCCCTGAATATACAGAAGAAGCTACTCTATGGGACCGTTTGTTAACACCTAATGGTTCAAGCTATAAAATGCCTGAAGAGTATTTAGGTGAGTTGATGGTTTTTAAAGTTTATCAACAAGTAAGTATGGCGTTAATATTGAGAACAGAAAAACCCGCACGATTAAATGATGTAATTACTGCTCCAGAATAAAGTGTACTATAAAGTTTTGTATTAAAGGTAAGTGTCTTAGGGAGAAGGCAAGTGCAAAAAAGCAAAATTCATTATTGGCTAGCTTTAAAGCTGGTACCACGATTAGCTATTCATAAAAAATTAACGCTAGTTGAGTCTTATGGTTTAACCGCGCTTTTTTCATCTTCAGTAAAAAACAATCCTAGTTTAACATCAGCAAATAATTTAACAGCAAAACAGCTCGCTTCATTTTACCAACCAGATTGGCAAAAAATTGACGATATTATTAGCAGTAGCGATCGTTGTCGTAGCGAAATAATTGTATTTGATGATCCGGTTTATCCGCAGTTGCTTAAACAGATTTACGATCCACCTTTAGTGCTTTTTGTACAAGGTAATACAAAACTATTAAATCAAACTCAATTGGCTATTGTTGGCAGCCGTTCAGCCAGTATTAATGGTCGAGAGACGGCTTTTGAAATAGCACAACAATTGGTTAAAAATGGGTTAGTTGTTACAAGCGGTTTAGCTTTAGGTATTGATGCTGCCGCGCATAAAGGAGCGTTAACGACTTGTGCAAGTACTATTGCCGTTGTTGCTACTGGGCTTGATAAAATTTATCCAGCAAGGCATCGAGATCTAGTGGCTACGATTCTTGAAAAAGAAGGGGCCATCATTAGTGAGTTTTTACCTGGAACTTCACCTAAACCAGGGCACTTTCCTAAGCGAAATCGTATTATTAGCGGGTTAAGTGTGGGCGTTTTAGTCGTAGAGGCTGCTTTGCAAAGTGGTTCACTTATAACAGCACGTTGTGCTTTAGAACAAAATCGTGATGTTTTTTCAATACCTAGCGGTATTAACAACCCTCAAGCAAAAGGCTGTCACTGGTTAATTAAACAAGGAGCTAAACTTGTAGAGGAATCTGCCGATATAATGGATGAGTTAGCATTTATCGATAATTTTGATTCACAATTGAAGCCACAACATAAACCTCAATTATTTATAAATAAAGAAATTGATGAAAAAAGGTCAAATAAGGACTTGTTTGTTGATGAATTGTTGGCTAGTGTGGGATTTGAAATTACGCCTGTAGATAAAGTGGTTTCAAGAAGTAAGCTACCTGTTGAAGAAGTGCTAACGCGGTTAACAATATTAGAGTTGAATGGTCTGGTAGCTGCAGTACCCGGAGGCTACCTTAGATTACATAAATAATAATCATAAGGAATAAGGGGCTAGTTATGTTCGATATTTTAATGTATTTGTTTGAAAATTATATACATAGTGAAGCCGAAGTCATGGTTGATCATGACATATTGACGGATGAATTAACGCGAGCAGGTTTTCATCAAGATGAGATATATAAGGCGCTTAATTGGTTAGAAAAACTAAGTGCTTTACAAGATTCTGATGCTTATCCTTGTTTAACACGTGTAGGTAATAAATCTTTTCGTATTTATACTGAAAACGAAATGCAGTTTCTCGATACAGAAAGTCGAGGCTTCATTCTATTTTTAGAGCAAGTAAATGTACTAGATTTTACAACGCGTGAAATGGTAATTGATAGAGTAATGGAATTAGATACTAATCATTTCTCTATAGATGATCTGAAGTGGGTTATTTTAATGGTTCTCTTCAATGTTCCTGGTCAGGAAAATGCTTACTCGCAGATGGAAGAGCTCATTTTTGAAGAGCAAGAAGGCCCTTTACATTAATACCATTTGTTATTAACTGGCTTAATTATTAAGTCAGTTAATGTTGCCATATTGTTTAAACAACAATTATGGCATAATAACTTATCTTGTTATGTAAATAGCGGCTATAGATCAACAGACAATGTCCAAGTCAGATAATCCTTTATTCTCCCATCACGAACATGCTTTAGAGAAAGAATATCAAGTGTGCCCAGAATGTGGCTCTGAACTTTCTATTAAGCATGGTAAAAGTGGACCTTTTTTAGGATGTGTTAATTATCCTAGTTGTGCTTACACTAGACCCGTTGTTGAAAATGAGCGTGTTGAAGATAAAATTCTTCAAGGCAGCGAATGTCCTAAATGCAATCATAATTTAGCTGTAAAACAAGGTCGATATGGTATGTTTATCGGTTGTAGTAACTTCCCCGATTGTGATTACATTGAGCATGATGAGCCTAATGAATTAGCTGATATATCGTGCCCTAATTGTAAAAAAGGTTTAATTAAAGAAAAGACGAGCCGCTTTGGTAAAAAGTTTTATTCGTGTGATGCTTATCCCAAGTGCAAGTTTATTGTTAATTTTGAACCAGTAGTAGGAACATGTCAGCAATGCGACTATCCTCTATTATTAAAACGAAATATGGCTGCAGGCGTCAAGTATCAATGTGCCAGTAAAAAGTGCTCAGCAATGCAAAAGATAACACCATAAAAAAAGACGCTAATTAGCGTCTTTTTTAGTTAAACATCGTTAATAATACTGACGTTTAATTATGAATGCTTAACTATGTTTATTAAGGTAGCTAGTCGAAAAGTCATTTAGATCCGGGAATGCTGATTGCGACAATAGCTTTGATAACGCGCTTAAGCGTTGCGCTAGCACTAATTCATTCTCACCACTCACGTTAATATGACCCATTTTACGACCGGCACGTTTATCTTTGTTATACCAATGAATAGTAACACTTGGAATCGATAGTACTTCGTCAGAGACTGTATCTTCACCAATGATATTAACCATTGCCGTTGGTCTAACTAAAGCGGTACTACCTAATGGTAAGTCGCAAATCGCTCTTAAGTGATTTTCGAACTGGCAAGTATCGGCGCCTTGCTGAGTCCAATGCCCAGAGTTGTGAACGCGTGGTGCTATTTCGTTTACTAGCAGTTGATTACCCACTTGGAAAAATTCTATAGCTAACACACCCACATAATTTAGTTCATCGGATATAGCTTTAAAAACCTGCGCTGCTTGCTTCTGTAATACTTCATCAACTTTTACGGCAACAGATACACTCAATACACCTTGTGTATGATGGTTCTCAGTTAACGGGTAAGCGGCAACATCACCATTTCTGCTGCGTACTCCAATAAGAGAAACTTCTCGGTCAAAGTTGATCATCTGTTCCGCAACAATACCTTGTTTAACAGATGTTGTTGAGGATTTGAGAAAGCTCTCCATGTCTTGCCAGATACTATCCGCGTCTTCTACTGATTTTAAGCGCCATTGACCTTTACCGTCGTAACCTTCTAAGGCACTTTTAAAAATGACCGGTAACGTTAATGATGCTAAAGCTGCAGCAAAATCTTCTTTTGTTTGAATAAAAAAATGTTTTGCATTAGCAACATTGCATGATTCAAGTAGCGCTTTTTCTAAGCGTCTATCACCACCTATCTTTATTGCATTACTACTCGGAAATAGTTTATTCGACTGCTCACATTCAGCAAGCGTGTCATGTGCAACATGCTCAAATTCGGCGGTGATTACTTCAGCATTGGTAATTCCTTGTGCTAAATCACCATAAATATGCTCAGGGCTAATAGGTTGAACGACTTTAAGGCTTCTTACATCAAATGCTTTCACATCTAAATTTAAAGGTGTGCCTGCTAACTCCATCATGCGAGCGAGTTGACCGGCACCAAGTACAAGAACTTTTTTCATTATGAATGCTTATTCTGCTGGATTTGGATTATTTAAAATAGTTTGCGTTTGATTTTTTCTAAATTCTTCAATATTTTTTTGAATTTTTTCATCAAACGTACCAATGATTTGGGCTGCAAGTAAACCTGCGTTGGCTGCACCAGCGGTACCTATAGCTAAAGTACCTACGGCTATACCTTTAGGCATTTGTACAATAGATAATAATGAGTCTTGCCCATTAAGCGCTTTAGATTGAACTGGAACTCCAAGAACAGGTAAGCAAGTATATGCGGCCGTCATGCCTGGTAGGTGAGCAGCACCACCAGCACCACCAATAATAACTTTAATGCCTCTATCTTTAGCACCTTCTGCGTATTCAGCTAACAAATGAGGAGTACGGTGAGCAGAAACAACTTTGGTTTCATATTTTACACCTAATAGATCAAGCATTTCTGCTGCATGTTGCATTGTTGGCCAATCTGATTTTGACCCCATGATAATACCCACTGTCATGAATTTACGCCCTTTGAAAAAGTATAATGTTCTAGCTAAATGAACAAGGTTAATAAAGAAGCCTGTAATTATAACCTTGTTTCACGCAATACGGAATAATGAAGTTTTTCATTGATAGATTCTATTGTAATACGATACAAATTTTTAACCGTTCTCAGCGCATTAATATAACGTGGCACACCTAATATCAATTTAATGAAATTGCTATTAGGTGTTCTCTAGCCCACTTTGTTAAGATTGCAGCATAGAAGTTTATTGAAAGAGTGTATTGTGGACGAAAGATCTGTTGTTGATGTGTTTTTAAGTGGAGGCATTATCGCTTATCCAACTGAAGGTGTATTTGGCTTGGGCTGTGATCCCGACAATGAGCAAGCGGTTGAAAAATTATTAGCTTTGAAAAATAGACCTGTTGAGAAAGGCCTTATCTTACTTGCGGCTAATTATTCACAATTATTGCCTTATATTAATGATGATCTTATTCCACCTGATAAAAGGTATACCGTTTTATCTAGATGGCCGAATGGGATTACACAAGTTATGCCTAAGAATAATAATACAGCCGCTTGGCTAACAGGAAGGTTCAATACCATTGCCGTGAGAGTGACAGATCAACCAGATGTTGTAGCATTATGTAAACAAACGAACAAACCTATCATTTCAACTAGTGCGAACCTTTCAGGAAGTGAACCTGCAATGACGTGGCAAGCGTTAGAAAATAATGATGAATTAGCATCGAAAATAGATTTTATTATTAAAGGTAAAACGTTAGGGTTTACACAACCTTCAACCATTATTGATGCCTTAACGGGTGAAACATTCAGAGCGTAGTTGTTAGAATTCGAGAGTGTATATCAGTTTTTATTGCATTAAATGATTATGGCTATCTGTTTTAGGTGGATAGCCTTTCATCTGTAACTATATTAAACATAAGAATTTTTACAAGTATTGTTAGCAATTGACCATATGTGAGGCCATTTGATCAAAAGCTTGTCTTAGATGTTGCTCAATTTCATTATTGTTAATCACCTTTTTCATTGCATTATTCATGCAAAGCATCCATAAATCACGCTGCTTTTTAGTCACCTGAAAAGGCATATGTCTTGCTCTAAGCTGTGGATGGCCATATTTTTGCTCAAATAATCTTGGTCCACCGAGCCAGCCAGACAGAAATTCAAAAAACTTCTGTCTGATATTATCTAAAGGCTGTTTGTGAATGGCTAATAATTCTTGTAAATGAATATTAGTTTCCATTTCATCATAGAATGCTTCAGCTAAGTTACGAGTAGCTGATTCTCCACCAATAAGCTGATATAAGCTGTTTTCTTGCAAGTTATGATTGTTTGATTTGGTGATCATGGAAATTATTCTTTTAAGTTTGCTAAACATATTGATGGTTAATAAGGTAAGAAATTTATATTACTATATTCAAACATTATAACCTTAGTTGATAATGAAGGCATATTTAATAAGGTTAATAAAAAGCCGCAACGTTAATAACAAATGATATGGAGTCATTATTAGGCTAGATAACAGCCATAATTAGAGTAAATACTTGATCGAAATCAACTTTGAAATCACTTTTGTTTTTTCACTAAAAAACATTGTCTGAGATCAAGGTTTTTGTTGGTGGTAGGATTATTATGTCCCTAAATAATTAAAGGACATAAAAACATGAAACACTCTATATTAGCAATCGCATTATTATCACTTTCTCTACCAACTTTAGCTAACCAAGCCGGCGATATAATCGTTCGTGGTGGTGCAACAATGGTTTCTCCAGATTCAGGATCTGCCGGCGTAGCATTAGATGGCACACTTACGCCATTATCTCTTACTGTGGATGATAATACTCAGCTTGGTTTGAACCTAGTTTACTTTTTTGATAGTAACTGGGCTATCGAGCTACTTGCCGCTACACCATTTACTCATGATGTTAAGTTACAAGACCCTGATGGGGTTACAAGCTCTTTGTATGGTATTGATCTTAATGGTGCTAATCTTGCTGAAGTTACTCACTTACCACCAACGTTAAGTGCATTATATTATTTTGACACAGGCACAGCATTTAAACCTTATATTGGTGCAGGTATTAATTACACAATTATATTTGATGAAAAATTCACATCAACACCAAAAGCGGCAGGGTTTAGCGATCTAGAATTAGATAACTCTTTTGGTTTGTCACTTCAAGTGGGTATGGATTACGAACTTGATGAAAATTGGTCACTTAATATTTCAGCTCGTTATATAAATATTGAAACAGATGCAAAATTTGATTTAGCCGATCCATTAAATGTAGGATTATCAGGAAAAGGTAGCGCTGCAGTAGATATCAACCCAATGGTATATTCAGTTATGCTCGGTTATAAATTTTAATAAAATTAATTTGTCTAAACCAGAACAAAAAGCAGTAATTTATTACTGCTTTTTTGTATTTTTAAAATGATAATTCAGTTAGGCTACTTATACTATTTCTATAAGGCTATTTTCATGGATCAATATCGTGTTTTTGGTAACCCTATTAAGCAATCTCGTTCACCTTTAATTCATCAGTCATTCGCACTGGCAACTGAACAAGTACTTAATTATGAAATTCAATTTGCTGAACTAAATGGTTTTAATGAAGCTGTAACAGAATTTATTGCACAGGGTGGTAAGGGCGCTAATGTGACAGCACCATTCAAAGAACAAGCAATGGCGATGTGTGATGAGTTAACAGAGCATGCGAAATTTTCTGGGGCTGTTAATACGCTAACTTTTAAAAATGGTAAGATTTATGGTGATACTACCGATGGTGTTGGTTTAGTAAATGATTTACTAGCCCATAATGTCTGCCTTGAAAATAGTCGTATATTATTACTGGGTGCTGGCGGTGCTTCAAAAGGCGTAGTGTTACCTTTATTGAATAAAGCTCCCAAAAGTTTAACAATTGCTAATAGAACCGTTTCTAAAGCTCAAGCGATTGTTGAACAATATACAAATGAACCTCTTTCAGCTTGCTCATTTGAAGAAGCAAATGAACAGGTGTTTGATGTTATTATTAATGCAACGTCTGCTGGTTTAACAGGGGCAGGGTTGCCCATAGCTGAAAAGCTTATCACTGAAAATAGTGTTTGCTACGATATGACTTACGGGAAGGAACTTACCCCTTTCTTGAAAAAAGCAACAGAACTAAAGGCTAAGCAAGTTATTGATGGACTGGGAATGCTTGTGGGCCAAGCTGCGGAAAGCTTCTATATTTGGAGAGGCATAAGACCAAATGTTGATTCTGTTATAGCGAAATTAAAGTCATCTCTTTTTTATAGGTATAAATTTTGAACCAAGCAATATTATTTAATGATGATTTCTCCTTTAGTATAGAAGAATGCGCATGGTGTCTTACTGCTCAAATATCAGGGCAAAAAGCGACAATATACTTTCATTCGACTGAACTTGAAAAATTAAAAGCTATTGATGATTGTACAAAGTACGACTTAGAAGAAGTTGCTGAGCTCTGGTTAGAGAAAAATGAACTAGAGGGAAATGATATTCATATTAAAATATGATGACTCATTAAACACTGTCTATATAGTATAGTGAGTCATCAAATCATTGAATGAACTCTAATTCTTTTGATTTAAGTAGTCATTTTTCAACTCGACATAGTTTTCAGCTGATTTTTTTAGAAAGTCAGCTTCACTTTCTTTTAATTTTCTTGCCTGTTTTATCGGGTTCCCCATATATAGGTAACCACTGAGTAGAGTTTTATTCGGAGGCACTAAACTACCTGCACCAATAAATACATCATCTTGAACAACAGCACCATCCATAATGATTGCTCCCATACCAACTAGAATACGATCGCCTAAAGTACAACCATGCAACATACATTTATGACCAATAGTTACATCTTCACCAATTATGAGTGGATTTCCATTTGGATTATGTTCGCTTTTGCGAGTTACATGCAGAACGCTACCATCTTGAACATTAGTTCTGGCTCCTATAGTGATTAGGTTGACATCACCACGGGCAGCCACTAATGGCCAAATACTCACATCAGCGCCTAAGGTTATATCGCCAACAAGTACTGAACTAGAATCAATATAATTAGCATGACCTAAAATAGGGGATATCCCGTTGTATGTTCTTAAATTAGCAGTAGACATAAAATACCTTAAATAAAATTTAGTAAAAGCTTTAAGCAAAATAGCATAAAAATATCGGTAACTTAATAAATGAAGGAAAAAATGGGTAGAGAAGATCAATAGTTGTACTTGTTTAGGGTTTTATAATTCGACCAAAAACGAAGGTGTTGTCTGTTTAAACGGCAATATCAATAAGGTTTGTATCATTGTTGAGCACTTAAACAAATAATTGAACTTTTTGATAAATAACAGTTGACCCAGTAAAAGAAATCTATACAATGCGCTCCAGTTCCAAGGGGTTCAGGCAAAACGAATCATCAACGGACTGTTTTAATAAGTTATCTACTTTCATTTAATGATAAATAGTTAACTTAACGTTTTAAAATGAAGTGTTTAAGAGTTTGCAAAAACTTTTAAAAAATCAAAATAAAACGTTGACATTAAAACTCGGAAGCGTATGATACGCATCCTGCTTCGGGGCAACAGCAACGAGCAACACGATTCAAGTTAGACAATGGTTCAACTTAAATCGTTTAGGTGAAGAGCGAATGCGACTCTCATCTATATCGACTAACCTAGTTACTCGATATCTTCTTTAACAATTAGTTATCATGCAATTTGTGTGAATACTCACATTAACTTGTTTTTACATAGTTCTTCTTTCTTAGGAAAGCGGAACAAAAAAACGCTTAATGAATGATGTTCATGCAAATAAATATAGTTACTTATTTCTAGCGAGATAGGTGGCGACTATGTAATGCGATATCAGCTTTGCTGGTATCACGACAGAATTCATTGAGCAGTAACACATCACTTTTACTTAGGTAAGAATGGTGAGGTTACACAAACGATTTTTAATTGAAGAGTTTGATCATGGCTCAGATTGAACGCTGGCGGCAGGCTTAACACATGCAAGTCGAGCGGTAACAGAGATAGCTTGCTATCTGCTGACGAGCGGCGGACGGGTGAGTAATGCTTGGGAATATGCCTTATGGTGGGGGACAACAGTTGGAAACGACTGCTAATACCGCATAACGTCTACGGACCAAAGGGGGGGATCTTCGGACCTCTCGCCATTTGATTAGCCCAAGTGAGATTAGCTAGTTGGTGAGGTAATGGCTCACCAAGGCGACGATCTCTAGCTGGTTTGAGAGGATGATCAGCCACACTGGGACTGAGACACGGCCCAGACTCCTACGGGAGGCAGCAGTGGGGAATATTGCACAATGGGCGAAAGCCTGATGCAGCCATGCCGCGTGTGTGAAGAAGGCCTTCGGGTTGTAAAGCACTTTCAGTTGTGAGGAAAGGGATGTAGTTAATAGCTGCATTCTGTGACGTTAACAACAGAAGAAGCACCGGCTAACTTCGTGCCAGCAGCCGCGGTAATACGAGGGGTGCAAGCGTTAATCGGAATTACTGGGCGTAAAGCGTTCGTAGGCGGTCTATTAAGCAAGATGTGAAAGCCCAGGGCTCAACCTTGGAACTGCATTTTGAACTGGTAGACTAGAGTACTGTAGAGGGTGGTGGAATTTCCAGTGTAGCGGTGAAATGCGTAGAGATTGGAAGGAACATCAGTGGCGAAGGCGGCCACCTGGACAGATACTGACGCTGAGGAACGAAAGCGTGGGGAGCGAACAGGATTAGATACCCTGGTAGTCCACGCCGTAAACGATGTCAACTAGCCGTTTGTGTCCTTGAGACGTGAGTGGCGCAGCTAACGCACTAAGTTGACCGCCTGGGGAGTACGGCCGCAAGGTTAAAACTCAAATGAATTGACGGGGGCCCGCACAAGCGGTGGAGCATGTGGTTTAATTCGATGCAACGCGAAGAACCTTACCATCCCTTGACATCCAGAGAAGAGACTAGAGATAGACTTGTGCCTTCGGGAACTCTGTGACAGGTGCTGCATGGCTGTCGTCAGCTCGTGTTGTGAAATGTTGGGTTAAGTCCCGCAACGAGCGCAACCCCTATCCTTATTTGCCAGCGCGTTATGGCGGGAACTCTAAGGAGACTGCCGGTGATAAACCGGAGGAAGGTGGGGACGACGTCAAGTCATCATGGCCCTTACGGGATGGGCTACACACGTGCTACAATGGCAGGTACAGAGGGCAGCAATACCGCGAGGTTGAGCGAATCCCACAAAGCTTGTCGTAGTCCGGATCGGAGTCTGCAACTCGACTCCGTGAAGTCGGAATCGCTAGTAATCGTAGATCAGAATGCTACGGTGAATACGTTCCCGGGCCTTGTACACACCGCCCGTCACACCATGGGAGTGGGATGCAAAAGAAGTGGCTAGTTTAACCTTCGGGAGGACGGTCACCACTTTGTGTTTCATGACTGGGGTGAAGTCGTAACAAGGTAACCCTAGGGGAACCTGGGGTTGGATCACCTCCTTATCTTGAAGTAAAAACGAATAATGGAATGTCCCTTTTAAGAGATATTCAGAGTATTCACACAAATTACATGATAACAAAATTGAAAGAAACCCTGATGGGGCTATAGCTCAGCTGGGAGAGCGCCTGCCTTGCACGCAGGAGGTCAGCAGTTCGATCCTGCTTAGCTCCACCATCTTGCTTCTTTCATGTGAAGAAAGAGACCAAATTTAAATCCACTTTTTAGTGATTTTAAATTTGGTTTTTTAAACCAAGTTTTTAACCGAATGTGAGTTAAAAATTAGTTCTTTAACAATCTGGAAAGCTGATATAAATATCGGTATTTATATAACAAACACGGTGTCGCGCTGTTGTTTGTTACAGTATAAATACCAAGCTGTTATGACATTCTCTTATCGTGAATGCTGTAATGGTGATAATGCATCCCCCAAGGATGTATTATCGAATTCATACTTGCTCTTAGAGCAAAGATGTCTTATCAAGTAACTCATCTTATATCTTCGGATATATTGAGTACGTGAAAATGTCAGACTTTACAATTACTGTGGATTAGTCTCCACGGTGTACTTTGTTTTCATTTCTTTTATTAGAAAAGACTACTTAGGGTTGTATGGTTAAGTGACTAAGCGTATGTGGTGGATGCCTTGGCAGTTAGAGGCGATGAAGGACGTGTTAATCTGCGAAAAGCTTTGGTGAGGTGATAAAAACCGTTATAGCCAAAGATGTCCGAATGGGGAAACCCACTTAGCATAAGCTAGGTATCATTATCTGAATACATAGGATAATGAAGCGAACCGGGAGAACTGAAACATCTAAGTACCCCGAGGAAAAGAAATCAACCGAGATTTCGTTAGTAGCGGCGAGCGAACGCGAATCAGCCCTTAAGCTTATTGGGCGCTAGTGGAACTTACTGGAAAGTAAGACGATACAGGGTGATAGTCCCGTACACTAAAGCAACCTTTAAGTGAAATCGAGTAGGACGGAGCACGTGAAACTTTGTCTGAATATGGGGGGACCATCCTCCAAGGCTAAATACTACTAACTGACCGATAGTGAACCAGTACCGTGAGGGAAAGGCGAAAAGAACCCCTGTGAGGGGAGTGAAATAGAACCTGAAACCGCATACGTACAAGCAGTGGGAGCCCGATTTAGTCGGGTGACTGCGTACCTTTTGTATAATGGGTCAGCGACTTATATTCTGTAGCAAGGTTAACCGATTAGGGGAGCCGTAGCGAAAGCGAGTGTTAACTGCGCGTTTAGTTGCAGGGTATAGACCCGAAACCCGGCGATCTACCCATGGGCAGGTTGAAGGTTGAGTAACATCAACTGGAGGACCGAACACACGTATGTTGAAAAATGCGGTGATGACTTGTGGGTCGGAGTGAAAGGCTAATCAAGCCGGGAGATAGCTGGTTCTCCCCGAAATCTATTTAGGTAGAGCCTCGCACGAACACCATTGGGGGTAGAGCACTGTTAAGGCTAGGGGGTCATCCCGACTTACCAACCCTTTGCAAACTCCGAATACCAATGAGTGATATGCGGGAGACACACTGCGGGTGCTAACGTCCGTTGTGAAGAGGGAAACAACCCAGACCGCCAGCTAAGGTCCCAAAGTACTAGTTAAGTGGGAAACGATGTGGAAAGGCATAGACAGCTAGGAGGTTGGCTTAGAAGCAGCCATCCTTTAAAGAAAGCGTAATAGCTCACTAGTCGAGTCGGTCTGCGCGGAAGATGTAACGGGGCTAAACTAGTCACCGAAGCTGCGGATTTAATCTTAGGATTAAGTGGTAGGGGAGCGTTGTGTAAGCCGTTGAAGGTGAATTGAGAAGTTTGCTGGAGGTATCACAAGTGCGAATGCTGACATGAGTAACGATAAGGGGAGTGAAAAACTCCCCCGCCGAAAGACCAAGGTTTCCTGTCCCATGTTAATCAGGGCAGGGTAAGTCGGCCCCTAAGGCGAGGCGGAAACGCGTAGTCGATGGGAAACAGATTAATATTTCTGTACTTCTATATATTGCGAAGGAGGGACGGAGTAGGCTAGATGAGCACGGCGTTGGTAGTCCGTGTGAAAGAATGTAGGTGGGCGACTTAGGTAAATCCGGGTTGCTGTTAACACTGAGACTCGAGACGAGTGTCTACGGACATGAAGTCATTGATGCCATGCTTCCAGGAAAAGCTTCTAAGCTTCAGATATATAGGAACCGTACCCCAAACCGACACAGGTGGTTAGGTAGAGAATACTAAGGCGCTTGAGAGAACTCGGGTGAAGGAACTAGGCAAAATAGTACCGTAACTTCGGGAGAAGGTACGCTGCTCAGGGTGATGGAACTTGCTTCCTAAGCTCAGAGCAGTCGAAGTAACCAGGTGGCTGGAACTGTTTATTAAAAACACAGCACTGTGCAAAATCGAAAGATGACGTATACGGTGTGACGCCTGCCCGGTGCCGGAAGGTTAATTGATTCGGTTAGACTTAGGTCGAAGCTGATGATCGAAGCCCCGGTAAACGGCGGCCGTAACTATAACGGTCCTAAGGTAGCGAAATTCCTTGTCGGGTAAGTTCCGACCTGCACGAATGGCGTAATCATGGCCACACTGTCTCCACCCGAGACTCAGTGAAATTGAATTTGCGGTTAAGATGCCGTATACCCGCGGCTAGACGGAAAGACCCCGTGAACCTTTACTATAGCTTGACAGTGAACATTGCTCCTACATGTGTAGGATAGGTGGGAGGCGTTGAAACAGAGTCGCTAGATTTTGTGGAGCCAATCTTGAAATACCACCCTTGTATGCGTGATGTTCTAACCTAGGGCCCTAATCGGGCTTGGGGACACTGTCTGGTGGGTAGTTTGACTGGGGCGGTCTCCTCCCAAAGAGTAACGGAGGAGCACGAAGGTTGGCTAAGTATGGTCGGACATCATACGGTTAGTGCAATGGCATAAGCCAGCTTAACTGCGAGACAGACACGTCGAGCAGGTACGAAAGTAGGTCATAGTGATCCGGTGGTTCTGTATGGAAGGGCCATCGCTCAACGGATAAAAGGTACTCCGGGGATAACAGGCTGATACCGCCCAAGAGTTCATATCGACGGCGGTGTTTGGCACCTCGATGTCGGCTCATCACATCCTGGGGCTGAAGTCGGTCCCAAGGGTATGGCTGTTCGCCATTTAAAGTGGTACGCGAGCTGGGTTTAGAACGTCGTGAGACAGTTCGGTCCCTATCTGCCGTGGGCGTTTGAGAATTGAAGAGGGCTGCTCCTAGTACGAGAGGACCGGAGTGGACGAACCGCTGGTGTTCGGGTTGTTATGCCAATAGCATTGCCCGGTAGCTACGTTCGGAACTGATAACCGCTGAAAGCATCTAAGCGGGAAGCAGGCTTTGAGATGAGTTCTCACTGGAGCTTTAAGCTCCCTAAAGGGTCGTTGGAGACTACAACGTTGATAGGTCAGGTGTGTAAGGGCTGTGAGGTCTTGAGCTAACTGATACTAATTGCCCGTGAGGCTTAACCATACAACACCCAAGTAGTTTTTAGAACTATGAAGTGCATTGTATGAAGACTGACATTAGAAAACACACGTACTTACGTGTTACTTGAATCAGAATAAAGAACAAAACGATATTTAAACCTCGAAAGAGAGTCGATAAAAACGTTCATCCATGAACATTATCGACATTAGTACATCCGTGTACGTTAGCTTTCTAAGATTGTAACCTTTTTGTTTAGCGACAATAGCGCTGTGGTACCACCTGACTCCATTCCGAACTCAGAAGTGAAACGCAGTAGCGCCGATGGTAGTGTGGGAGTTCCCATGTGAGAGTAGGACATTGCTAAACTTCTAATTAAAGAAACCCGCAGCTGATGCTGCGGGTTTTTTGCTAAAATTTTAATTTTTTAAGTTATTTAATAAGTAAATTAAAAAATTAAAGTTTCTATCTAGCGACAATAGCGCTGTGGCCCCACCTGATTCCATTCCGAACTCAGAAGTGAAACGCAGTAGCGCCGATGGTAGTGTGGGAGTTCCCATGTGAGAGTAGGACATTGCTAGGTTTCATCTTCAAACAAATCAATTTATTGTTTTGTTGACCCTGTGGAGGGGTTCCCGAGTGGCCAAAGGGATCAGACTGTAAATCTGACGGCTCCGCCTTCGGTGGTTCGAATCCACCTCCCTCCACCATCTTATTAAAAAACCAGCTATATGCTGGTTTTTTTTTGTCTAAAACTAATTTAATTACTAGCATTAGATAAAATAAGCTGAATTTATCTATTATCTCTTCAATATATTGTGTTTTTAACTTCAAAAATACCCGCTTTAAATATTAAAATTTCCTGACCATAAAATCTTTATATCAAAAGGTTATTTATTACTAGCCTAGTGGTCATAATTTGGTACACTAACCGTTCAAAAATCATGCTTATACCAGTTTCATTAATTAGGTGAACAATTTTATACGTAGAAAAAATTGACAAATACAAGGCATTTATTTCAATAACTAGTTGTTCTAATTATTAAATAAATAACGATGTAGTTGGTGATTTTAGCAAGTAGAAATGATCACATAGCTAGTGAGATTGGTATTAAATAGTATGATTTAAATTTTCACTAAGTTTAATACATCTCATGTATAGGAACCTTGATGCCTACAAGGAGCAAAAATAAAGAATTTACAGAGCCAGACTGTTCTGATATTCAATATTTAACAATAGCTTTAAACTTAGCGAATGAAAGTCTCATAAGAGCTAAAGAAGATAATCAGGCTTTAAAGCAAGAGTATCTCTTGACACTTGATGCCCTCGTAACAGAAAAAACTCAACAATTAGTTACTGAAAATTTAATACTACATCAAAAACTATCCGAAAAAAATAAGGCTGATCAACAGCTCTATTTTGATGCCCACCATGACGTATTAACTAAATTACCTAATAGAGCGATGTTTTCTGATCGTCTCGGTTGTGCGCTTAGACATTTGAAACGACACCAAGATCAACAATACGCAGTATTATTTATTGATTTAGATAGATTTAAGCTTATTAATGATACGTTAGGTCATCATGCTGGTGATATATTCCTTGTCGAAATAGCTAAGCGACTAAGTACATGTGTACGTGAAAATGATGTTCTGGCACGGCTTGGTGGAGATGAATTTGTTATATTATTAGACTCACTCACATCTGATGATGCTGAAGAGGTTTCTAATCGAATTATAAATAGTATTGAACAACCTTATGAAATAGACACTAATACCGTATATTCTAGTGCGAGTATAGGAATTGCCCTATGTAATAGATCTTATGATAGTTCAGTTGAAGTTTTACGTGATGCAGATGCTGCAATGTATCAAGCCAAAAGTTTAGGGCGTGGTCGTTATGTTTTTTATGATGAAAGTATGCGTGAAAAACTTATTGCTACTATGACTTTGGAACAAGAGTTACGAGTTGCTATTGTTGAACAACAGTTTGAGCTTCATTATCAAAAAATATCAGATTTAAATAGCGGACAAGTTATCGGTTTTGAAGGACTGTTACGTTGGAATCATCCTAAAAAAGGGTTGCAGACACCGAGTGACTTTTTATATTTGGCAGAAGAAACCGGCATTATATTAGCAATTGAGACCTGGGTTGTAGAAGAAGTAGCAAGGCAGTTACATTTATTGCAGGATGATATTCAGTACCAACATGCTTTTATTGCTATTAATTTATCTGGTAGGCATTTAACTCAAACTAATCAGTTGCACAAGTTGATAACTCTAATTAAGAGTCAGTCATTTGATCCGCAAAGGTTAATTTTAGAGTTCAATGAAAAAGCATTTATTCATCATGAAGAGTTAGCGTTGAAAGGTTTACGTAAATTGAAAAAGGCAGGGGTAAAATTAGCATTAGATGACTATGCATCAGGTGTGTCTTCTTTCAGCTTTCTACATAATTACCCTTTCGAATTTATTAAATTAGATCGCGGATTTATAAGTACTTTACAAAATAGTAATAGAAATTTGCCCTTAGTTAAAGCTTTGCATGATTTAGGTGACAAATATGGGTACCGATTAGTAGCTGAAGGTATAGAAACTGACGCTGTTATGTTAAAACTTCATGCTGCTGGTTGTGATTTTGGTCAAGGTTATCATATTAATAAGCCTGAAAAGATACAAATAACTACTCTTAAAACCCAAGACAAAAACTGCGCCTAACTTTCCAACTTATCTGAAAAACTACTGCATTCAAGTTTGACTGTATTTTCTTGAATATTTTCTTAAATCTTTATAGTCTTTTACTCGTTTAGTTAATGAGTTTCGGTGTATACTGCTGTTAAATAGATTATAGGAGTTTGTTATGGGCGGCATCGGTATTTGGCAATTATTAATTATTGCTGTGATCATTGTTTTATTATTTGGTACAAAAAAATTACGTAATTTGGGCGGTGATTTAGGCTCAGCTATTAAAGGCTTTAAAAATGCAGTAACGGATGAAAAAGATTCTACAACTAAATCTGAAGCCGATGCAGACACTTTAACTGATAACATAGCAGCTAAAAGTGAAGCTAACCAAAAAGATAGCAAAAAAGAAAACAGTCAGGCTTAACGCATGTTCGATATCGGTTTTTGGGAATTAATGCTTATTGGTATTATGGGACTTATTGTACTTGGTCCAGAACGTTTACCTGTAGCTATTCGAACCGTAAGAGGTTGGATAACAGGTGTTCGTAATTTTAGTGATAATGTGAAATCAGAGCTCACAGAAGAGTTAAGAATTCACGAATTACATGCTAATTTAAAAAAAGCAGAACAGGGAGGTATGAAAAACCTATCCCCTGAAATTGCTGAGTCTGTTAAGTCACTACAAGAAGCCGCTGAGATGGTGAGAGAACCATTTAAAAACATGGATACGAAGAGTATAGATGACAACAACATACCTTCATCAACGTCAAATCAATCTCCTTTAGTAGAAAGTAATGATGAGTCAGAATCTTATAAAGTTAATAATGTCCCTACTATTGATAAAGATAAAAAAGAATAATGAATACAGCTACAGAGCAAGAAAAATCAGCACCATTAGAGTCAGAAAAAAGCGTAACAATTTTTGATCATCTACTCGAATTAAGAACCCGATTACTTCACGCTGTTTTAGGTGTTATAGTTGTATTTTGTTGCTTAGTATATTTTGCTCAAGATATATATCAATATCTAGCGCAACCATTACTCCAAACAATGCCATCTGGCTCACAGATGATCGCTACTGATGTAGCATCACCTTTTTTAGCCCCTTTTAAGTTAACAATAGTTCTCTCTATTTTTCTTGCTATGCCATATATTCTTTATCAGATGTGGTCATTTATTGCGCCTGGACTTTATCGAAATGAAAAGAAATTAATTGCCCCGTTAATGTTGGGCTCAACACTTCTTTTTTATAGTGGAATAGCGTTCGCTTACTTTGCTGTTTTTCCTGTGATTTTTGCTTTTTTCACGTCGGTTGCTCCCGAGGGAGTAGTTATTGCGACTGATATTAGTAGCTATTTAGACTTTGTTTTAAAATTGTTTTTTGCTTTTGGTGCGGCATTTGAAATCCCTGTAGCTATTATATTAATGTGTTGGACAGGAGTAACTTCTCCTAATAGTTTACGAAAAAAACGTCCCTATGTTGTTGTAGGTGCATTTGTTATAGGTATGCTGTTAACACCACCAGATATTATTTCTCAGTCTATGTTGGCTATACCTATGTTACTGTTGTTTGAAGTTGGCATTATTATAGCTTCGTTATATCACAAAGAAGATGAAGATCTCGATAAGGATGATTCATGAAAGTAAACATTACTGCACTGCTTAGTTTGTTTTTCGTCGTAATATCAACTAATGCACTTGCTAACCAAAAAAGTGATTTAACCGATGGTTTATCACACTGCATGCAGGTATCGAATGATCAACAACGACTTAAATGCTTTGACCTGTTATCAAATAAATATATAACGCCTTTAAGCTCTGTTCCAGAATCACAGGTTAAAGAAGTAGTTTCAAAAGTTGAACCTATTAAGCAGGAAGAAGCTAAAAGAATAGACGATTTTGCTAAAGAAACGTTGAAAAAGCCTGAAAAAGACATTGAAGGTATTACTGGAACTATCAGTAACTTGAAAAAATTAATACGCGGCCAGTGGGTAATTTATTTAGAAAATGGTCAGAAATGGCAACAAACAGACACGACTAGTTTAAAGTTACTGGTAGGTGATCGTATCAATTTAGAAAAAGGTAGCTTTGGCTCAGTGTATTTATCAAAAGATGGCCTTAATCGAACTATACGAGTTAAGCGACTTAAATAATGATTGATATTGGTGTTAACTTAACCAACAAACGTTTCGATAAAGACTTAACTGAAGTCATTGTTCGCGCTAAGAATAAAGGCGTAAACCAGTTAATTATCACGGGAACTAATGTTGATGAGAGTAAAAAAGGAGTAGCACTATGTCAACATTATCAACAAAAATTTTCTAATACTTTATATACAACTGTAGGTGTCCATCCGCATGATGCTGATGCTGTAACCGAAAATTATTTAAATGATTTATCTCAATTAGCTGAGCAACCGTGTGTTAAGGCAATAGGTGAATGTGGTTTAGACTTTAATCGAAATTTCTCTACTCCAGCGCAACAGTTAAAAGTATTTGAAGAACAAATGCAGTTAGCTAAGCAACTTAATAAGCCTTTGTTTTTACATCAACGAGATGCTTTTCAAACTTGGTTTGATGCATTAAATCCCTTCATTGAACAAGTGCCGGCTATGATTGCCCATTGTTTTACTGGAAATAAAGAAGAGCTGTTGAAGTGCGTTGATGTTGGTATGTACATTGGTATTACTGGTTGGGTTTGTGATGAAAGAAGAGGTGTTTCTTTACAGGAGATAATCAACTTGATTCCTTTAGATAGACTGCTTGTAGAAACAGACGCTCCTTATTTGATTCCACGAACGATGCATCCCAAACCCAAAAGTAACCGTAATGAACCAAGTTACTTGCCTTTTATTGTAGATAAAATTGCTAATATTCTAGCGCTTGCCCCTGAAGAGCTTATTAGTCAAACAAGTCTTAATGCACAACAAGTATTTGATTTACCTTCTTAGTATTTTATTTTTTGAATAAACATTAATTATGCCAATATTTTTTCATCAAATGCTTAAAGTCATACAGATTTTACTGATTGTAATTTCTGCTTTTTTGATGATGTCTTTCGCGCAGGTAAAAGCTGAAATTCCATCGTATAACCTAGATGAAGATAAACACCTTATTGTTGATTATTTATATCGACTTATCGCCAAACCAGAACAAAATAAACTTAACGAAGTAAATGATTTAAGCAGTAATGAGTGGCAACAAGTACACCTCAATAATGGTGATCTGTTAATAATGCCAGGTGAAAACTGGATTGCTTTTGAGTTAGTAAATAATAGCGATAAAACAAAGAAAGTTTACCTCGACATGGCAAACCAAGTACGAATAAATGCGGTGGCGTTATTTATTCGAGATCAATATAACGATATTGATAAGAAAAAGATGGAATTGCAACGAAGTAATAACCGTAGTGTTAAAGTTAATGTTTATCCTCATTCGAAAATTACTATTTATGTAGCGATTACAAGTTCTGCCCAACTTCGTTCTTCTTTGAAAGTCTATTCAATAGAGTCTTATATAGAAGCTAATAGTAATTTACAGTTCCAACAAGGGATTGTCATAGGTGGCTTACTTTGCTTATCTATTGCATGTATGTTGTTATTTTTTGGAACTGGTAGCAAAGCTATTATTGCTCTATTTGGATACCTTTTAAGTAATAGTTTAATGCTTGCAGTAATGCTCGGTTTTAATTTGTATTACCTTTTTCCTGCTTTCACTTGGCTAGTTGGTATTGAGCTTCCTTTATTGTCAGCAACATCGGCAATATTCTTATTAGCTTTCAGTACACAGTTTTTTAATTTAAAGAATAAATTTTACAATATTCACCGGGTTGTTCGAGCTGTCTGTTGGGCACTATTAATCTATATGCCTGTGAGTCTTCAACTCTCGATTGCTGATAACATTAATATTAGTATGGCTATTTATGTATTGTTAGAATTTTCCTTGATAGTGCTTGGTATTTATTTATACAAATCTGCTGCTCGTTTAGCACTATTATTTACCTTTGTTATGCTTATTCAGTTGATTTTTGTATTAATTGTGATTGTTTCAGTAAACTGGTTTGATATGGGTTTTGTCTCTTATCGTAGTTCATTTTATGGCATGCTTTTTTGGCTTAATGCTTTGATGATTACTTTTATATTGAGTTACCAGTATAGATATCAATTAGCTGATAAACAGTTAGCGCAACGCCAAGCATTAACTAGTGAGCTAAATTCCGAACGGGCGCAAGAAGAGCTATTCACTTTACAATCACAAACCCAAGAAGATTTGGAAAATCGTGTTCAAGAGCGCACTTTAGAGCTGAATATTGCCTTGCAAGAGTTAGAGGAAGTTAACCGAGAATTAGAGCAAAAAAATACACTTGATGAATTAACCGGATTATATAATCGTCGCTTTTATGATCAAAGAATCCTGGCTGAATATCGTCGAAGTAAGCGTAATTTAACTCCTTTAAGTATTGTTTTGATAGATATTGATCACTTTAAAAGCGTTAATGATACTTATGGACATTTAGCTGGAGATCAATGCCTTGCGTGGGTGAGTCAGTATATTAATAAGAGTTTAAAAAGAAGTAGTGATATGGCTTTTCGATATGGTGGGGAGGAGTTTTGCTTAATTCTCCCTGATACAGATGCTAAGGGGGCTTTAGCCCTGTCAGAGACATTAAGAGAAAGCATTGCTGAACAACCTTTTATATATGACAATAAAAATATCTCATTAACGGTAAGTAATGGTATTTTTACCTATGTTCAACAAGAAAATGTAACACCAGAGCAGATATTTTCTTGTGCAGACAAGGCACTTTATCAGGCAAAAAATCATGGACGCAATCAAACGCAAGAATACAAAGCGCAATAAACGTTATTGAATAAGATAAAAATTTAGGAGAATGGTAATGAATAGCAATAGTAATATGTTTGGTCAATATCCAGCTCGTCGTATGCGCCGTATGCGTAAAGATGAATATACTCGACGTTTAATGGCAGAAAACCAACTAACTGTAAATGATTTAATTTACCCTGTATTTGTTTTAGAAGGTGATAATAGACGAGAAGCTATTCTATCTATGCCAGGTGTTGAACGTAAGAGTATTGACTTGTTATTAGAAGAAGCCCAAGAGTTAGTAGATTTAGGTATTCCCGCGATTGCGATTTTTCCTGTAACACCAGATGATATTAAATCATTAATGGCTGAAGAATCTTATAACCCAGAAGGTTTAACACAACGTACTGTTCGTGCATTAAAAGCTAAATTTCCTCAGTTAGCCGTAATAACTGATGTAGCTCTCGACCCGTTCACAACACATGGGCAAGACGGTATTTTAAGCGAAAGTGATGAGAATAAAGCAGGGTCTGAAGGGTATGTATTAAATGAAGTAACTAAAGATATTTTAGTGAAACAAGCATTATCTCATGCCGAAGCTGGAGCTGATATTGTTGCACCATCAGATATGATGGATGGACGTGTCGGTGCTATTAGAATGGCGCTTGAAGAACATGGTTTTGTTAACACTAAAATTCTCGCTTATTCTGCTAAGTATGCATCTAATTACTATGGTCCATTTCGTGATGCGGTTGGATCATCAAGTAATATCAAAGGTGGTAATAAGCACACTTATCAGATGGATCCTGCTAATAGCAATGAAGCTTTACATGAAGTTGCACAAGATATTGCCGAAGGCGCAGATATGGTAATGGTGAAGCCTGGTATGCCATATTTAGATGTAGTACGTCGTGTTAAAGATACTTTTCAAGTACCTACTTATGCATATCAAGTAAGTGGCGAATACGCTATGTTGAAGTCTGCTATTCAAAATGGCTGGTTAGCCGAGAAACCATGTGTAATGGAAGGTTTATTATGCTTTAAACGTGCTGGTGCTGATGGGATTTTGACTTATTTTGCTAAGCAAGTGGCGAGGTGGTTAAAAGAAGATAGTTAACCTATATGCGTTTTCGCTAGCCTCACTTGTTAGGCTTTATTAGATAACATTTCAAATAACAAGCCTTCTCGAAGGGCACCTGTTGATAATGTAAGCTCTTTAATTTGTAAACAATTAAAGAGCGCTATCAATATACATAGTCCACTTGTTAAAACTGCTGCTCTGTCAGTGCGTAAACCATCAAAGATAATATTATCGATTGATTTAAGTTCAATGAGCTTGTTCTTAATCTCTTGTAAGAAAGTAGGGGTAATGATGATTTCTTGTTGGCGATGGGATAATATTTCAGCCAAGGCCTGTATCGTTCCTGAGCCACCCGAAACTGATTGCCAACCTAGTTGAATAAAGTCACTACTGATCGGGTTGATAATTTCACTTGCCGCATTAATGGCAGCGTTAATGTTTTGCTCAGTTAACTGCCCATTAGTAAAGAATTGCTCTCTAAAGCTAACACAGCCTAAATTTAAACTGACCACTTTCCTCGCATTAAAACTCTGACCTATGATTAATTCAGTACTAGCGCCACCTATATCAATCACTAATCGTTTTTTATCAAATTTATTGTTGCAGGTGTAGGCAGCTCCTTTGTAGATAGTTTCTGCTTCTTGTTCGCCGCTTAAAATAATTTAATATTTAATGGTAAAATTTTATTAGCTTGATTTAAGAATTCATCTTTATTAGTCGCAATTCTTAATGTTGCAGTAGCAACAATGCTAATATTATTTACAGGAATAGTGGCGAGATGTTTGGCGAAAAGCTTTAAGCAATCAAGCCCAGAGGCTATAGTTTCTGGGTTAAGTGCTAACTCTTGATTAAGGCCAGCAGCTAAACGGACTTTACGTTTAACTTTGTTGACTTGTATCCGTTCGTTATTATGTACACGGATAATGAGTAAATGAAAGCTATTGGAGCCCAGGTCAACCACAGCATAATGGCTCGCATCGTACTGTGGTATTGTGTTGGAAGTTGTCATGTTATTACTATACTTGACTAACGACGGCCACGATAATTACTATTACCACCTTGTCTGTTTCCACCAGGGCGACCTGCATTAGGTCTAGGGCGGCGTTGACGAGGTTTAGGTTTAGGTAAATCATCAATTAATGCATCAGAATCGTATTTTGTTACCGGAAGCTCATGTTCAATATAGTTTTCGATATCAGGTAAATTAAACACGTATTGTTCACAAGCTAAACTGATTGCATGACCAGTTGCGCCTGCACGGCCAGTACGACCAATACGATGTACATAATCTTCACAATCATCAGGTAAGTCATAATTAAATACGTGAGTAACTTCTGGAATGTGTAAGCCACGAGCTGCAACATCAGTTGCTACTAAGAAATCTACACTACCTTCACTAAATTGCTCTAATATTTTTAGGCGTTTTTTCTGTGGAACATCACCTGTTAATAAACCAACTCGAAGACCATCTGCAACTAAGTGATCATAAACTTTTTCACAAACGTGTTTAGTGTTCGCAAAAATAATCGCTTTTTCAGGCCAATCTTCTTCAATCAGCGTTTGTAAAAGAGACATTTTATCTTCATTTGAAGGATAAAAAAGTTCTTCACTAATGCGAATGTTAGTTTTTTGGTCAGGTTCAACTTCAACGCTTGTTGGGTCGTTCATGTGATCAAAAGCTAGTTCTTTGACTCTAAATGATAAGGTAGCCGAAAATAGCATGCTTAAACGTTGTTTAGGCGGAGGCATTTTGTTGAACATGTAGCGAATATCTTTGATAAAGCCTAAATCGAACATTCTGTCGGCTTCATCTAAAACGATCACTTCAATATTTGTTAAGTTGTATACGCCTTGTTTCATGTAATCAATTAATCGGCCACAGGTGCCAATTAAAATATCGACACCTTGTTCTAGCGCCAAACGTTGACTTTCATAACCTTCACCACCATATACAATACCAAGGCGTAGCCCTGTACTTTTAGAGAGTTCAATGGCATCACGGTGAATTTGAATTGCTAATTCACGTGTTGGTGCCATAATCAATGCTCTAGGCTGATTATGTGTTGGTGCTTCTTTTTGTAATAAATGATGGAAAGTTGCAGCTAAGAAGGCAATAGTTTTACCTTCTCCTGTCTGCGCTTGACCAGCAATATCAGTGCCTTGAAGCAGCACAGGTAAAGATTTCGCCTGAATAGACGTACAATATTCGAAGCCCATGGCTTCTAATCCAGTAACTACTTGCGGAGCAAGATTTAAGTCAGCGAATTTTGTTTCAGTTAAGTGTGTTTTTTTCATGGCGCTAGCTTAACACCTAACTTAGTTAATGACTAATTTTAGCGCTGATAAGTGAAGATAAAAGAAAACGAACTTGATATTCTAACAATAGAGCCCCATAAAGGTTTTATATACATATTTAATATTGTAATTAATAGATTGGCGCAAGCGCCATCACTAACGGAGAATAAGATGAACGACAAAATTATTCAGCTAACTGATGATAGTTTCGAAGCCGATGTTTTAAAAGCATCAGGCTTAGTATTGGTTGATTTCTGGGCTGAATGGTGTGGCCCTTGTAAAATGATAGCACCAGTGCTTGATGATATTGCTAATGAATATGAAGGCAAGGTTACGATAGGTAAACTAAATATAGACCAAAACTCGGGAACACCACCAAAGTACGGTGTAAGAGGTATTCCAACGCTATTATTATTTAAAGATGGCGAAATTGCTGATACTAAAGTTGGTGCATTATCAAAAACTCAATTAAAAGAATTTTTAGATAAAAATATTTAAATCTTGTTGAGTTTGTATTGTTTAAACTTGTCTAATGCCGCTCATCTGTAAGCGGTATTTTTTTGCCTAGTGTGGCAAGTCAACTCAGTGGGCTTTATAAACAAAAGTAAGATTCTATTTCGACTCCTTAATTATAAGCTTCATTGTGCTATGCTATTTTATAATGGAATTATTAGGAATAAATAACGCTTGACCTTGCTCTTCATTTATCTCGCCATTGCAATTGGTGTGTCATTTTTTTGTTCTGTACTTGAGGCTGTTTTACTATCTGTAACACCTAGCTTTGTTGAGCAAACTCAAACTGAAAAACCTGAAGCAGGTGCAGTATTAGCTCATGCTAAAAATAATTTAGATGAGTCACTTTCTAGTATATTAATTTTGAACACCTTCGCACATACCATGGGTGCTGCAGGTGTTGGCGCTCAAGCTATTAGTATTTTTGGTGAGCGGTGGGAAACCTTAATTGCGTTATTACTGACACTGGCTATTTTATATTTGTCAGAAATCATCCCAAAAACTTTAGGCGCTACCTTCTGGCGTAGTTTATCAATACCTGCAGCATATATTATTGTTTGGTTAGTAAAAATTGTTTATCCGTTAGTGTGGATCGCAACGCGTTTAACACGTTTGTTTAAAAAGAATAAAGAAAATGAAATCACGCGCGAAGAAATTATTGCGCTTGCCTCTTTAAGTCACAAGGATGGCAGCTTGTTTGCACATGAAAATGAATATTTAGCTAATATTTTGTCATTACGTGAATTACGTACCGGGCAGATATCAACGCCACGAACAGTAGTACACATGCTGCATCAAGATGTGACGGTAACTGAGGCATTAAATCATGAATTAACCCCTCAGTTTACCCGTATTCCAATTTATGGAGTAACAATTGATGATATAAAAGCTAAAGTGATGAAAGGTGATTTATACCAAGCAGAGCGAAATGGTTATGGTGACAAACCGCTTATTGATTTTGCTATCCCGTTAAGTTCAGTGTCAGAAAAGCTGCCTGTGCAACAATTATTAGATATGTTTATCAAAAACCATATTCATTTATATTTGGTTGAAGATAAGTATGGACAAACTTCTGGGGTAGTAACATTAGAAGATGCAATTGAGACGCTACTTGGGCGTGAAATTATTGATGAAAGTGACACGGTAACTGATATGCAAGAGTTTGCCCGGAATAAATATCGTGAGCGTTTAAGAGAAATGAAGCAGCAAAAGAATGATAATGAATAATGTTTAATCGCCTATTTATCTTGTAAAAGTTATGTTGATACCTTATTTATGTTGTTATATTTTGCTTACATTTTAACTAGTACCTTTACCTTGATGGTTTTTAATGCTAAATTTAGATTCTGAGTAAAGATTAACACCCCACTATCCCAATTCTATTGTTTAAATTTGCTACATTATTAGCGCTATTATTAGATAATAAGATTATAAAAACACATTGAACATATTATTGTTGTCGGCAATCGCCCCAGACATAAACACTTAAAATAATTTAAGAAACCCCCTATGAACCTTACCGAATTAAAAGAAAAATCCATTAATGACTTGGTTGAATTAGCTGAAACTATGAAGCTAGAAAACCTTGCTAGAACACGCAAGCAAGATATAATTTTTGCTATATTAAAAAAACATGCTGAAAACGACAACGATATTTTCGGTGGTGGTGTTTTAGAAATTCTACAAGATGGGTTTGGTTTCTTACGCTCCGCAGACTCTTCTTATTTAGCTGGACCAGATGATATTTATGTATCACCTAGCCAAATCCGTCGATTCAGTATGCGTACTGGTGACACTATTCAAGGAAAGATTCGCTCTCCTAAAAAAGGCGAACGTTATTTTGCCTTGTTGAAAGTTACTGAAGTAAACTTTGATCGCCCAGAAAACTCTCGTAATAAAATTTTATTTGAAAACTTAACTCCTATTCATCCAAATGAACGATTTACCATGGAACGTGGTAATGGTTCAACGGAAGATATCACCGCACGTATTTTAGATTTAGCTTCGCCAATTGGTAAAGGTCAACGTGGTTTAATTGTTGCGCCACCAAAAGCCGGTAAAACATTACTATTACAAAATATTGCCCAAAGTATTGCGCATAACCATCCTGACGCTGAATTAATGGTTTTATTAATTGATGAGCGTCCAGAAGAAGTAACAGAAATGCAACGCCTAGTAAAAGGTGAAGTTATTGCCTCAACGTTTGATGAACCAGCAAGTCGCCATGTACAGGTGGCCGAAATGGTTATTGAAAAAGCAAAACGTTTAGTAGAGCATAAAAAAGACGTTGTTATTTTACTTGATTCAATTACCCGTTTAGCACGTGCTTATAACACGGTAATTCCATCATCAGGTAAAATTCTAACCGGTGGTGTTGATGCTAACGCATTACATCGTCCAAAACGTTTCTTTGGTGCTGCACGTAATATTGAAGAAGGTGGTAGTTTAACTATTATCGCTACTGCGCTTGTAGACACAGGTTCTAAAATGGATGAAGTTATCTATGAGGAATTCAAAGGTACAGGTAATATGGAATTACATCTATCTCGTAAAGTTTCAGAGAAACGTGTTTTCCCTGCTATTCACATTAATCGCAGCGGTACACGTCGTGAAGAATTAATCACTAAGCCTGATGAACTACAAAAAATGTGGATTTTACGCAAAATAGTGCATGAAATGGATGAGGTTGGCGCTATTGAATTCCTTATCGATAAGCTAGCGATGAGTAAAACGAATAACGAATTTTTTGATTCAATGAAACGTAAATAAAATAGTATAAGCCGTAACTTTAAAAACCAGTCATTTTGACTGGTTTTTATTAGGGTTAGCATGATGAATGCTTTAGGGAGGATATGATGAAGTTTTATTTTTTATTAATTCTCTATTTTTTTGTTTTTTCATTATCAGCGAAAGACGTTATTCTTGAAGTCTTTACGGAAGATGCTTACCCCTTACAATATGAAAATGAAGGTAAAGTTGTCGGGCTTGCTACAACGATAGTTGAAAAAGTATTAAAAGAAGCAAATATTAAATATGAAATAGTAATGCAACCCTGGGCAAGAGCTTATAACACCGCGCTTTTAAAACCCAATGTACTCATTTATTCTTTGGCAAGAACAAAAGAGCGTGAAGCGTTATTTTCATGGTTAGGTCCAATACAAAAAGTGAATTATGCTTTGTACGGGTTTGATAACATAAAGTTAACGGCAACAGATTCATTTGAAACCATTAATAATTTTCGTTTAGCTGTAGGACGAAATTCAGCAATTCACCAATATTTAGTCAATAAAAAATTCACTAATCTTCATCCAATCAATAGCAGTGAACAATCTATAAAAATGTTATTGGCTGATCGCGTTGATTTAATACCAGGAAGCGATTTATATTTCTATAAAACTTGCCAAAACCAAAACTTAGATTGCAGCGAAATAAAGCCCATCTTCCCATTAAAAGATCTTGAAGTAACATTATATTTAGCAGCAAGTAAAAATACTGATATTGAAATAATAAAGCGTATTCAAGTTGCATTTCAAAAGATTAAAAGCCAAGCTATAAGCGATCAAGTACCCCGATAAATTATGCCTTATACCTGTAGCAAGGTATAATTGGTTCAATTCTTCTTAATACCATTGAAAATTTCCGATTATATAATTATGAAATATAGTGATTTACGAGATTTTATTGCTCAATTAGAAAAAGTTGGTCAACTCAAACGCATTACACAGCCTGTTTCAACTCATTTAACTATGACTGAGATTAGTGACAGAACCCTTCGTGCTAAAGGGCCTGCACTTTTATTTGAAAATGCTGTTGATGAAAATGGCAACCCATATAATGTGCCGGTATTAACTAATCTTTTCGGTACACCTAAACGAGTTGCCTTGGCAATGGGTCAGAAGGATGTTGATGCTCTACGTGATGTTGGTAAGTTACTTGCCATGCTGAAAGAGCCAGAGCCGCCAACAGGCTTTCGTGATGCTTTAGGTAAAATACCTGTGTATAAACAGGTCCTTAATATGCCAACTAAAATGGTTAAAAAAGCACTTTGCCAACAAATCGTCCTCAGTGGAGATGAGGTCGATTTATCTAAATTACCTATTCAAACCTGCTGGCCAGGTGATGTTGCACCATTAATAACGTGGGGTCTAACAGTCACTAAAGGTCCTCATAAAGCACGACAAAATTTAGGCATTTACCGACAACAAGTTTTATCTAAAAATAAAGTGATAATGCGTTGGTTATCTCATCGTGGTGGTGCGTTAGATTTTCAAGAATTCAAAAAAACTAATCCGGGCGAGAAGTATCCAGTTTCTGTGGCTTTAGGTGCCGATCCAGCAACTATTTTAGGTGCGGTTACACCCGTACCAGATACACTATCTGAATATGCTTTTGCTGGTTTACTACGTGGTGCTAAAACCGAAGTAACTAAGTCGATTAGTAATGATTTAGAAGTTCCTGCAACAGCCGAAATTATTTTAGAAGGTTATTTAGATCCTGATGAAACCGCGCCAGAAGGACCTTATGGTGATCACACCGGTTACTATAATGAAGTAGATGATTTCCCAGTTTTTACCGTAACACATATGACTATGCGTAAAGACCCTATTTATCATAGTACCTACACAGGTAGACCGCCTGATGAACCAGCCATTTTAGGCGTGGCGTTAAATGAAGTATTCGTGCCTATTTTGCAAAAGCAGTTCCCCGAAATTCAAGACTTCTATTTACCTCCTGAAGGTTGCTCATACCGTTTAGCGGTTGTAACAATTAAAAAGCAATACGCAGGACATGCAAAACGTGTAATGATGGGCGTTTGGTCGTTTTTACGCCAGTTTATGTACACAAAATTTGTTATTGTATGTGATGATGATGTGGATGCTAGGAATTGGGAAGATGTGATTTGGGCGATGACTACACGTATGGATCCAAGTCGAGATACTGTCTTAATTGAAAATACCCCTATTGATTATCTAGATTTTGCTTCGCCAGTGTCGGGTTTAGGCTCAAAAATGGGCTTAGATGCAACTAATAAGTGGCCAGGTGAAACAAATAGAGAATGGGGTGAACCCATAGTAATGGATGAAACTATCAAGCAGCAAGTTGATGAAATCTGGGATGAACTCAACATTTTATCAGAAGATATTAATTAGAAAGAAGGTTTAAAATGAAGACTGTCAATTGTCAAATTGTGTCGTTAACATCACTAACGCCACATGTGTTTAAAGTGTTATTAAAACCGAACGAAAAAGTGGATTTTATTGCGGGTCAATATTTAAATTTTGTCATGAGTAGTGATGATAAACGTCCTTTTTCTATTGCGAGCTCACCTAATAATGAATTGATAGAGTTACAAGTAGGTGCTTTTATTGCAGATAGTTACCCAATGCAAGTGATTGAACGACTTCAATCTGCGCAAGTAGCTAATGAGCCGGTAACCATTGAAATTCCATTAGGTAATGCTGAATTACGTCTTGATAGTGAACGACCTTTATTATTGTTAGCAGGCGGAACAGGTTTTTCTTACATTAAGTCAATGTTTGAGTATTTAGCTGAAGAAAAGTCACAACGTCCTATCACGGTATATTGGGGACTACGTGAACTCGCTGCTACATATGAGTTAGCTGAAACAGCCGCAATTATTGCCACATTACCAAACGCAAAGTTTGTTCCAGTAATAGAAAATGTTGGTGAAAATGACAGCTGGGAAGGTAAAACAGGCTTAGTGCATCAAGTCGTTATGGACGATATTATTAATCTAGAGTCTTATGATATTTATCTTGCAGGGCGCTTTGAAATGGTCGGCGTTATTCGTGGCGACTTTGTTAAACACGGCGCATTATTAGAGCATATGTATGCTGATGCATTTGCTTTTATTTAAATAAAACAACAGCTTGTTGGCTGTAAGCGCAGTACTAAGATGTACTGCGTATCAGCAATTTTATTCAATTTATTCCTCCCTAAAACTACCCAAAATACTTCATCAAATGTTCTAAATTTTTAATTTCATGCGATTATTAAATAACCGTGTCATTTTAATCTTTGCTTTCTGTAGCTGTGTTATAAATGTTATTCATTCTTTGATAAAACTCACTCAAAATAAGAAAAATATCTTCATAATGATACCAAGTTGATTAAGGTGTTTTTATTACTTTTAAAACCTAATTAGGCATTAACTCCAATTAAAGTTATAGATGTAATAGAGGTTATTTATTGAATGTAAATGGTAATAGTTATCATTGACATTGTGCTTGTTGTTTTGTACAGTGCCCCGCAATAAAAACATATAAATAATATCAACATAAAACACAACTTATAAAACAAGGAATTCAAATGAACAAAAAGTTTAAGTATCAAACCTTGGCAACATGTATCGCTATGGTTTGTGGTGCAAATGCTTACGGACAAGAAGATATTACACAAAATACTAAAGCAGCAGAGCCTGTAGAACGCATGGTTATTACTGCTACTGGCTTTGAGCAAAAGCTTACCGCGGCACCAGCCAGTATTTCTATTATTACTGAAGAAGATATTCAATCACGTCCATTTACAACATTACTTGATGCAGTTAAATACTTAGAAGGTGTTGATATTGGCACAACCCGTGACAAAAGTGGTCAAGGCTCAATTAGCATGCGAGGTTTAACTAGTGAGTACACATTAATACTGGTTGATGGCAAACGTCAAAATAACCACGGTGATATTTATCCTAATAACTTTGGCGGTAATGCGTTTGGACATATACCTCCAATGGATGCTATTGAACGTGTTGAAGTGATTCGTGGTCCAGCATCAACCCTTTACGGTGCCGATGCTTTAGGTGGCGCAATTAATATCATTACTAAAAAATCTCAAGGTAAATGGTCAGGCTCTTTAACATTTGGTCGTAGCATGCAAAGTGATGATCAATTTGGTGATGACATCACAACTGATTTCTCTGTCATGGGTCCATTAATCAAAGGTGTATTAGATTTAAGCTTACGTGGTAGTGTTTATGAACGCTTAGCATCTTCACCAGAATTTGAACCAGCAACAGATCCAAATGGTGATGTACATTATCGTTCATTAGGCTTTGGCAGCGGTGGTAAAACGGTTGATAATACCAATAATCAATATGGTTTTTCATTATTGTTTACACCAGGTGAAGATCACGACATACGCTTTGATTATGATAACTCTCATCAGAAATACGATAACACCCCAACTTACGATATTGACAGTGGTGAAATTAGTTACCCATTAGGGACTAAGGATAATATTGAATCAATTTGGCGCACATCAGCTGGCGCTGTTTCTCCACGCGCTGGCTATGCGGCTGATCAAGAGTTTGATCGTCAATGGTGGTCATTAAGCTATAACGCTGACTGGGACTTTGGTCGTTCATTTATTTCTTTATCATATGTAGATACACAAAATAATGGTCGTACCATGCCATTAAGTGTTGCTGAGCGTCAGTTATTACAAAAAATGTATGATGGTACCGATCCAGAATACGCAGGTATGGATGAAGAGGCTCGTAAAGTACTAGCAGCAGAGACCTTTTTACCTAGAAATAAACGCCCATTAGAAAGTAATCAATATACACTTGATGCGCGCTTAGATGTTCCTATTAACGATTTAGCCGGAGAGCATAATTTAGTTATTGGTACTCAAATTACCAGTGGTGAGTTAACTGACGGTGTTTTTGGAATGGAAGACGGAGAAGTCAACGGCGTACAAAAACAAGATATGTATGCGTTGTTTATTGAAGATAACTGGACAATTATTGAACATTTAACAATTACTGCTGGTGTTCGATATGATAATCATGATGTCTTTGGTAGTAATGTGTCACCACGTTTATATTCTGTTTATACCTTATCAGATAATTGGACAATTAAAGGTGGCGTGAGTACTGGTTTTAAAACACCGAAAACAACTGATCTTTATGATGGTATTACTGGTTTTGGCGGTCAAGGTACTTCACCATTCGCTGGTAATCCAGATCTACAACCAGAAACGAGTGTTAATAGCGAAATAGCGGTTTATTGGACTGATCTTGATAAAGGTCATAACTTTAATATGACTTATTTTAATACTAAATTCAAAGATAAAATTGCCCAAGGTGACACAATCCAAAGTTGTGAAGCAACTAACGATGTTCGTCCTTGTGTAAACTTAGGTGCTTATGATTCATTAGGTTACACTACTTACAGTCAAAAAATTAATATCGACAAAGTGGATATTCAAGGTATTGAAGTAGCAGGTCGAGTTTCAATTACTGATGACTGGAATGTTAGTGCCAACTACACATGGACAGATAGCGAGCAAAAAAGTGGTTCAAATGCTGGTCAGCCATTAACAAATACCGCAGAACATATGGCTAACATTTCAACAGATTGGTCGATTACTGAAAACCTTAATGCTTATCTTCAACTTGAAATTCGTTCTGATCGTTACAGAGATTGGGATAGTGTTCTAGATCGAGCGTTATATTATAAAAGCTATAATGCGGTAAACCTTGGTGCACGTTATAGAATAAGCGAAAACCTAACGGTAAACTTACGTGTTAATAATTTACTTGATAAAGACTTTACGTCATATGCAACGGATTATGTTGATTTAAATAATGACGGTCTGTATTTAGACGATGACAATGAAGTTATCTTTACAGATGATTATAACATTAAGGATAAAGCACGTAGTTTTTGGGTTAGTGTTAACGCATCTTTCTAAATACATACGTATAATACCAAGCTAATATGATTTTAAGGTTAGTCAAAATAGTGAAGTACAGCATATGAAAATAGCATTAGGTAGCGCACGTCAGTGGCATTGGATAAGTGCAGCTATTTGTAGTATTGGTATGTTGTTTTTTTCATGGACGGGAATCACATTGAATCACGCAGGAGATATTCCTGCGAATTCAGATATCACGACTATTGAGACTGAGCTACCAGAGTCTATATTACAAGCTTGGCGCTCTCTTGAAAAACACCAAAATGTGTTACCAGATGATGTTCGTGAATATTTAGCTGGTGAGCATAATTTAACGATTAAAGGCGGCTTACAAGGTGAGCTTAGTGATGGAGAGTTCTATTTAGCTATGCCAAATCCTGGTGTAGATGCGTGGCTTTCAGTTGATATTGAAAGTGGTGAATTAATTTATGAACGTACTGATCGAGGCTGGATTTCTTTCTTTAATGATTTACATAAAGGACGTTATACCAATGAAGCTTGGCGTTGGTTTATCGATATATTCGCTGTTATCTCTATTGTTTTTTGTTTAAGTGGCTTGTGGTTGCTTTATAAACAATCAGGCTTTCGTTTGTCTACTTGGCCCATGGTGTCGTTAGGCGTACTTTTACCACTCATTATTATTTTAATGAGTTTACACTAATCATCGTATTTAAAAGGAAAATCAATGAATCGTAATATTTTATTTAGCATAGCGCTTTTGTTAACGCTTGCTTTAAGTACTGTTTTTAGTGGTGTTTCAAATGCAGCAAGTAATCAATTGCTAATAGAAGTTGAAATACCACGTATGAATGTTGCTGAATACCACAGACCTTATGTTGCAATATGGTTAGAAGATAGCAACCGTAAAGCGACTCAGATCGCCTTATGGTATGACCTAGACATGAAAGATAATGAAGGCGCAAAGTGGTTAAAAGACATTCGTCAGTGGTGGAGACGTATTGGTAGAAAAGCAGAGCAACCATTTGATGGTTTAACGTCTGCAACTAAAGGTGCGGGTAAACACACTATTTCGGTTGATTTGAATGCGAAAGAGCTAAAAGCGTTAGCGGCTGGTGATTATCAATTACGTATTGAAGCATCTAGAGAAGTTGGCGGTAAAGAAGTGGTAAATATTCCACTAACTTGGCCAATAAAGGCCAGTGATTATCCATTGAAAGCCTCTGGTAATTCAGAGTTAGGCGATGTTCTTATTCAAGTAAATTAACGTCAGTTTATATAATCCACAGTAATACACCGTAATTATTAAAGGAAGAAAACAATGAAAATATATACACCATTAAAAGCGCTATTGTCGATTGGTATGATAGTAGGGTTAAGTTTTAGCGCCAATGCTCACCGAGCGTGGATCGTACCAAGCACAACTAATTTATCAGGTGACGCACCTTGGGTAACATTTGACGCTGCAGTTTCAAATTCTTTATTTGTACCTGAGCATGTACCGCTACGTATGAAAGGGTTAATGGTTCAAGATCCTACAGGTAAATTAATTGAGGCTGTTAATGCACATACAGGAAAATACCGCTCAACGTTTGATTTGAACTTAGTAACCGAAGGTACTTATAAAATTGGCTATACTTCGGGCGGATTACGTGCTTCATGGAAAGATAAAGAAGGTAAACGTAAAAGATGGCCAGCTCGTGGTAAAGAGGCTAATGCAGCTGATTTTGCCAAGGAAGTACCTAAAAGTGCTGATTCATTAAAAGTATCTGATAGCTACCGTCGTTTGGAAACATTTGTTACTTCAGGTGAGCCAACGGATAAAGTATTCGAACCGACTAATTCAGGCCTAGAGCTAATACCTGTTACTCACCCAAATGACTTATTTGTGGGCGAAGCGGCTAAGTTTAAGTTCTTATTTCATGGTGAACCAGCAGCTGGCGTTAAACTCGCTATTGTTAAGGGTGATACCCGTTACCGTAATGACCAGAATCAAATAGATGTTGTTACTGATGCTAAAGGTTATGTAAGCATTACATGGCCAGAAGCAGGAATGTATTTAATTGAAGCTGAATATGAAGACGATAAAGCAAAAGCTCCTGCGACTATGCGTACGGGTAGCTACGGTGCAACATTTGCTGTATTACCTTTGTAATTAAGTATTTGTTGATTTAACGTTTTTTTAAATTATAACCAAAGCGCGATCGAAGTTTATCTATGCAGAGTTTGTATTTAATTGTTGTTTTAAGTGTTACATGGCTAGCGTTGTGTTTTGCCATGTGGCGTTTACATCGTGCACGGCTTTATCGCAAGCTAGAGCCCGACGCATCAATATTAATTACTTATGCAAGTCAAACAGGTAATGCGCAAGCAATTGCAAAGCGATGTGCAACGGCGTTAAATTTATCGGAAAATTCAAGTGTTATTGCCCTAAATGCATTAACACTTGAACATTTATGTAATATTGAAAAAATACTGTTTGTGGTCAGTACTTATGGGGATGGTGAAGCACCTGATAACGGTAGTTTATTTACTAAACTAGCCAAGGCTTTATCAAATAATCCATTAAACCATTTAGAGTATTCTGTTATTGCTTTAGGTGATAAGGCATACCCTGAATTCTGTGCTTTTGGTTATCAAATAAATCAAACCATGTTAAGTGCAGGCGCCCAATTATTGGGTGATGTTATCACGGTTGATAACTATAACGAACAAACTACAAAACTTGCTGATATCACGCCTGGTTGGATAAAAATAGATCATGAGTTAACCTTGAATCCAGCAATCAAATCACTGCAATATTGGCAATTAACCCAACGTAAATTACTTAATCCAGATTGTAACGATGAAAAGTTATTTCAATTAAGCTTTAAAAGTATTGGCCCATTTCCTAGTTGGCAAGCAGGTGATTTAATTGATATACAACCACATCAATCAACAGACATTGTAGAGCGTTGGCTACTTAAAAATAAGTTTAATGGTAATACCTGGTTAACACATCAAGGACACCAGCAACCTTTAAGAGCATGGTTACTTGCCAGAGAATTACCAGAAAATTGTTTATATTCACTTGATGAATTACTTATCAAATTACCTTATTTACATAAGCGCAGTTATTCAATTGCTTCTGTTTCACAAGAAGGCGAATTGCAGCTTATTGTGCGTTTAGTAGAAAAAGATAAACCAGCAAGTATATTTGGCTTAGCCTCTGGTTTTTTAAGTCATGATTGTGAAATTGGTCATATTATTGAAGGCCAAATTAGAGATGTTAGTTCACATCATAATATTGACCAAAGTCAGCCAATTATATTGATTGGTGCCGGTAGTGGTTTAGCGGGATTAAAAGCACAATTAGCAGCACGTACTTTCTCTAAACATAAACAAACAGGTGACAGTTGGCTGATCTTTGGTGAGCGAAATAGCAATCCTATCTTACCGATTAATCAGCAATTATTTACCTTACAAGAAACACAGTTAACTAAACTCAATTGTGCTTACTCACAGATAAATTCACAGGATGCTCATCAGGGGGATTTAACCCATAGAAAGTACCCTAAGTATGTACAAGAGATATTATTAAATGAGCAGCATGCGTTGAAAGAGTGGGTTGAAGAGGGTGCTGTGATTTATGTTTGTGGTTGTTTATCAGGAATGGGTGAGGGTGTTCATCAAGCATTGATTGAAATTCTTGGTCAATCAACACTTGAAACATTACAACTGCAACAGCGCTATATTAGAGATGTTTATTAATTCTTGTCATTCTGCCAATCATTAACCTTAACCCACACTTCATTTGCTGCCTTATGTTGTTCTTCTTCCATTAATGCTTTAGCGAAGGCTTGTAAGTCTTGTTTGTCGTATTGTTTTACTTGGTGATTAGCTTCAAGTTTTAGCAAGCTTCGAAATGCTTTTTCTGCCATTGACCATTGTTCACACATTACCGCGAGATGTCCTAAACAACTTAACCATTTTGCATTATGCTTATCATTATGTAGGTGCTTCTGTGCGATAGCGAGAAGTGATTCACTTTGTTTGATAGGTAGAGTACGTAAATGCTTTAAAAAACGGACACTGGGCTGTTTATTGAGTATTGGTGTTATTATATTAATTAACGGGTCAGTAATATTTTGCTCAGCTAAGATCTGACAATAGGAAAATAAAACTGCTTCACGTTGTTTGGTTTTTCTATCAAGTGCTTTCCAATACGCTTGTAAGCTTGTCTGGTCTTGCTTAGTGATAATGTCGTTAAAGGCACCGTAATATGCTTTTTCTTCCCAAGCTTGCATCACATCATTGGCGATACTTTTCTGTTTACGCGCTGATGTTAAGCAACTTACGGCGGCTTCAAAACGTTTTTCAATTAAGCATAAATCAATTTCTAAGGCGAGTAGTCGTACATCGTGGCCAATTTGTTTATGATTTTCATCAATTAAAGCGCGTGCTTTTGCATAAGCTTCGCTGCGCCCTTGGTTCATTAGTAGTTTTATTTTTACAATGACACTGGCAATATCTGAATCACTATTTTTAGCCGATACTTCTTCGAGCAAAGCTAAATAATGGTTAGTATTAGCATCTAATTGTTGTTTTGCTGAGGCGGCAGCGGCAAGTAAATAAGCACTTTGTTGGCGTTTGGCAGGCTCTGCACTTTTGGCAAACAGTTGTTCAGCATTTTGATAATCTTCAAGCATGTAGGCGGTTAAACCTTTATTGAAGTTAGCAATACCACGCTTACGGCCAGCGAAAGCAACGGTACGCCATGCTTTAAAACTGATGTTAAAACCACCGCGTAGCATTTTGAAAATAACAAAAGCGCTAATAGCGAAGAGCATAAACAAAATAGAAGCTGAAAGTACGGTTAACTCAATGATGGTTTCACCCATAGCAATTAGAATGTAACCTTTTTCATCAATTAAAAGTGGGCTTAAGGCCAACATTGCAAAGAAAAGTACAATGATGATGATAAAACGGATCATATGCTGCCCTCGCTTTGTGGTTCTTCCTGTTGCTTAGCAGGTGTTGGTGCTTTTGCCGGCGCAGTTTCTATTTCTGCTTGAGGCTCAGTTTCCGTATCGTCTTGTTGTGCTTTTGCAGGCATTGATGGTTTATTTTGCTGACTTCTTAGTGTGGCTCTAATCGCTGTTAATGAGCCTAATTCACTTGGATAATCATAAGACACTTGCTTGTTTTTTAAATTTTTCAACGAAGCTGAAAAATGTTGGTTAATAGTATTTTCCATATCGAAAAACTCATTAAGCCATTGTTGAATATCAACTAATGCTTGTTGATAAACATCACCTTTACGTTCACTGGCTGCCCATAATGCGAATTGAATTTTTAAACTTAAATTTTGCTGTAGGTTTTCTTGTTGGTTAGGTGATATTAATGCTTCTACAGTGCCTGTTCTTTGACGAACTCTGATAAAGTCATTTAAAAATTTCTGCCACGTTTTGGCTAAATTTGTTTGCCAGTCATTTATATCATCAGACAGATCAACACTTGCTGACTTTTCTTCTTTTCCTAAATCTACAATAGCTAAAGGCAATTGAGATACTTCTTTGTTCATTGCCATTAAGGTTAATATTACTTCATCGGTGTCTAAGGTAGGCATTAGCTCTAATGAATTAATGTCTTGACGAATGACTTCGCGCACCGGTAAAAAAGCAGGATCATTTAACTCAGTTAAGCGAGCGTCAGCATCTTGCAATAAACCAATGGCGGCACGGGTATCATGTTCTAACCACAAGGTACGTGAAGATATACGGATTAAATATTCAGCTTCATGTAACAACCAATCACTAGGCTGGCGTTCTTTAATACCTTCTTCCAGTTGTTGTATTTTTGTGCTGAGCTTAGCAATGGTTGCTTGATTGGTGCTATTAATATTGGCAGCAACCTGCTGTAACTGTTTGGCTAAGTTTCGCTCTTGATTAGTTAGCGCTTGCTGCGTTTGATTTTGATAACGTGTTAATGTTGCACTATTTTCTTTAGCTACATTATTGGTAAGTGTTTGAGTTAACTGTTGGGTTTGCAATTGTTGCCAATAATAATGGGCTGCTGGCGCTATGATGGCGATAAGCAGAGCAAAAATTGCTAACTTAGATACTTTAGATGAGTCGTTACTTGGCGGTGATTTTTTGGTATCACTTTTATTTACTTTGTTTGGCTTCGTAGTATCTTTGTCTAAACTGACTTTAGTGGTGGTTTCGCTCACTTTATCTGAAGTTAACGGCGTTTTTGATTCAGTCATTATTTATCCCACTTTCTAAAATAAGCCTAATATAGGCCTAATCTAATCCATTACTTAATAATTACAGCGTTATTTAGCGTTTTCGAGTTGCTTTAACGTGTTGATGATTGCGTCTTTATTAGCACCATTACTTATTATAACGTGTGTTAAACCAAATTGCTTTGCTGTATTCGCAATACGTTGGCTAGCGACAACCCACACACATTGACTACGCCAATATGTTATTAACTCTTGTGCCTCAAGGTGCTCTTGTTGAACAATAATTAACTGTATAAGTTTTTCTAATATAGCGTTACTGGTAACGACAATACAATTTATTTGCTGTTTAAACCACTGTTTACTTATGTCTTCGGTAAATGTTCGCCATACACATTGGTAGCTTTCTAAATAGGTAACAATTGCACCTTGTTTAGTTAATTGCTCTGCCAAATGCTCCCTACCGCTGGCACCGCGTACTATGGTAATAGGTTCGCTATTAAAGTTTTTATTTAACATTGGCAGGGCCAATAAACCTTCGCTGTTTTCTTGTTCAGGGCAAAGGATATTACTGATACCAAGCTGTTGTAAAGCCTCTTTCGTTGCTCGTCCAACCGCTATAATTTTTTTATATTTCCAATGATTTATCGAAAACATTTTAGTCGCAAACTCAACAGCAGAAACGCTAACAAAAATAATAATATTGTTATTGGTTAATAAGCGTTTACTTGTTTGATGATCAGCTAAGGGCTGATAATCAAACAAGGATTGATTCACGCTGGCAATATTACTATTAGCGAGTGACTTTGCAAGTGCTTGCGCTTTCTGTGTTGGCCGCGTTATTAAAACGTTCAGCGTACTTTTGTTATTGAGCATAGCTTTTATTAAACACGATTTTCATTGAGCAGTGTTTTATTGATTACAGATTAAGTTCAGGTTAGTTATTGCTATTTGTTGCGTAAACTTCTTTTAGAATTCTATCAGCGCCACGACTTAATAGCTCCTGTGCTAACGTATTTCCTAGTATTTCGCCTTGTTCTACAGGCCCTGTTATTTCACTTTCAATTATTTCGCTGCCATCTATAGCGCCAACTAAGCCGCGCAAGTGAACTTCTTTACCGTCTTCAGAAATTACGCTGTAACTAGCAATTGGCACCTGACAACCACCTTCTAGTGCTTTGTTCATCGCACGCTCTGTTAAAACTCGTGTACGAGTGGTAGAGCATTCAAGTGGTTTCAGTAAGGCTTTAATCGTGTCGTCATCAATACGGCATTCAATGCCCACTGCACCTTGACCATTAGCGGGTAACATTTCTTCAGGCTCGATATATTGAGCTATACGGTCACTCATTTTTAAACGAATTAAACCAGCCGCAGCTAAAATAATTGCGTCATATTGTCCTTCATCAAGTTTTTTAAGGCGTGTATTAACATTGCCACGTAAATCATGAATTTCTAAATCAGGACGTTTGGCTTTTAATTGGCATTGACGGCGTAAACTTGAAGTGCCAACAACCGCACCTTGTGGTAAGTCACTTAGTGTAGAAAAAGTATTAGAAACAAAAGCATCACGTGGATCTTCTCGTGGACAAATTACTTCTAATCCTAAGCCTTCTGGGAAGTCGACAGGAACGTCTTTCATTGAATGTACGGCAATATCAGCTCTGTTTTCTAGTATAGCAACTTCTAATTCTTTAACGAAAAGCCCTTTACCGCCAACTTTTGCCAGTGGAGTATCTAGCAGAATATCGCCCTTGGTTGTCATAGGGACAAGCTCAACATTAATATCTTGATGAAAATGTTCTAATTGTGCTTTTACGTATTCTGCTTGCCATAAGGCTAAGGCGCTATTTCGTGTTGCTATTCTTACTGTTGTCATTTTTCTTGTTCCCAAGGGCTAAATTATTCTGAAGAAAGTGTTAATTCAGTTTCGGCTTGTATACTTACTGCGCTTGACAAAAATTGCCAAAATTCATCTCCACCACGTTTATCTATCCATACTTCTTCGCTGTCAGAATAGGCGAAATGATGGCCGTTAAATTTTGTGGCGATCCAAATTTCATGCAAAGGTGCCTGCTTGTTAATAATGATTTTGGTACTATTTTTAAAGGTCAGAGTTAATAAACCACCCACACCTTCATAGTCTATATCAACGCCACTTTCTTCAATGGCTTCTTCAACAGCAAGTAACAAATCTTCTGCGATTAAATTATATTGGCTATCGTTCATTAGCTTTCTTTTGTTGTTTGGTGAATCAGCATATGAGTATAATAGCAATACGATAAAATAAATACCCATTAAGTTAAGTCGAAAAGCTTGATTTAAACGACTTTCATGGCAAATACTGGTACTCATGCATCTAATTAAACATTTTTCTTTTTTCTTTCTCTGCTTTTTAATAAGCATAACGCTTTCTGCGTGTGGTTCAAAAGGTGCTTTATATCAAGTTGAAGAAACAGATGTAGAGATAAAGTCAGTAGTAGAAGAGCCTACGCAGGTAACTGAAAAACTTAAGAAGCAGCCATAATGTTAGTGAATTTTTCTAAAATGCATGGCCTCGGCAATGATTTTTTGGTGTTAGACAATGTTACGCAAAATGCATATTTGTCTAATGAACAAATAGCAAAATTAGCGGATAGAAACTTCGGCGTCGGTTTTGACCAATTATTGATAGTTGAGCCACCATATGATCCCGATTTAGACTTCCACTATCGCATTTTTAATGCCGATGGTAGCGAGGTTAGCCAGTGCGGAAATGGTGCCCGTTGTTTTGCGCGATTTGTTCGCATGAAAGGTTTGTGCAATAAAAATAAAATTCGGGTTTCAACGGCGTCGGGTAAACTCACTTTATTTGTGGAGCGTGATGGCAATATCTCGGTGACCATGCCTGTGCCGCAATTTGAACCCGCTAAAATTCCATTTACCGCACAAAAAGCAGAGGGTACGTATATTTTACGTAGTGAATCTGAAACCGTACTTTGTGGTGCTGTTTCGTTAGGTAACCCTCATTGTGTTGTTACGGTAGACGATGTGCTTTCAGCTCCGGTGGAACGCTTAGGTAAAGAGTTGTCATTACATGAACGCTTTCCCGAGCAAGCTAATGTTGGCTTTATGGAAGTGATTGCGGCTAATCAAATAAAACTTCGTGTTTATGAGCGAGGTGCAGCAGAAACCTTAGCTTGTGGTAGCGGCGCTTGTGCAGCCGTTGTTATTGGCCAAATGCAAAATAAATTAAGTAAACAAGTGACTGTTGAATTACCGGGCGGAAAATTAAGAATTTATTGGAAAGGTCCGGGACACCCTGTAAAAATGTCTGGGCCAGCAGTACATGTATTTGATGGGCAACTGTCGATATAATCATCTATCTTTTTGCTAGTTACTCAACTTCGTTATCTAGGATTCGCAGGTAAACTTATGAACTGCGTACTTTTTAAAGAAAAGAATAAAACTGTAGCAAGCTGTATAATTAATAATATGAATAAGATATTAATATGAAAAATGAACCAACAATGACCAATTTAGATGACTTACCACTTACCGATGAACTAGTTAGTGCTTACTTGCAAGATAACCCAGAATTTTTCAATCGTAATAATGAATTGATGACAGGGTTAAGACTAAGCGATGCACAGCGAGGTACTGTTTCGTTAGTGGAAAGGCAACAGCAACAGTTAAGACAAAAAGTACATAATTTAGAAGATGAAATTACTCAGTTATTGTCAGTAGCAAATCATAATGAAGGTTTATTTATGCTTTATAGTGATTTATATCTGCGCTTGATTGATTGTCAATCTGCGAGTGAATTACTAGATTGTTTAGCACAAACAACAACTGAATTATTGTCCTTGTCAGCCTTTAAATTGTACTTGCTTGATGCAACGAAAATTGAACATGAGACCTTGTCTAAAAATGATTGTACAGGCGTAATGCAAAATCGTTTAAGCAATAGCGACTATTATTTTGGTCGCTTACAACAAAGTGAGCAAGAGTTAATTTTTTCGCAAAATTGTGCGGGCTCAGTTGTGTTAGTAAAACTTGCTTATGAAGAAAAAGAGTTAGGCTTCTTAGCCATTAGTAGTAATGATGCACATCATTTTGATCCACGTATGGATACTTTACTATTAAGTCAATTCAAGCGTTTAGTGGCTAAATTATTAACGCAACATTTAGCAATTTAAGTGATTTTAACCTCAGATCTTATATTAGATCTAATGCCTATGGAAAAGTATGAAGTTTTATCGACGTTTATCTACTATAAAAGCCATCAGTTTTGACTTAGACGATACTCTTTACAGCAATAAACCTGTGATGGTGGCAATTGAAAAGAAAATGATTGCCTATTTTGCTAATTTAGCTGTCCTTAGTAAAGCAGTAGTAAGTCAGCATCTAGTGTTAGATCACCGCTTTTGGAGTACTTTTCGTCAACAAGCCGTCTTAAAGCAACCTGATTTAACGCACGATGTTGTACTCATTAGGTTAGTGACTTATCGTCTTGGTTTTATGGCACTTGGTTTAACTGAAAGCACTGCTGAACAAGAGGCACAAACCGCGTTAGATTATTTTGTGGCTTTGCGTAGTGATTTTACTGTACCGGAATCAAGTAAGAAACTATTAGCGAATTTAAGTAAGCAATATCCTCTGATTGCCATTAGTAATGGTAATGTGGATACCAAGGTATTAGGCATCGACCATTATTTTCAGCATATTTATCATGCTGGATGGCAAGATGATGGCACTTTATTAAGACAAAAACCGACGAGTGATATGTTTGATTTAGCTTGTCAAAAGCTCTCAATTAAATCATCACAATTACTACACGTAGGTGATTGCGGGCGTGCCGATATTCAAGGAGCATTACTTGCTGGCTGCCAAGCCGCCTGGTTATCTTGTTATGATGTTGGTAAGCCTATTACTACATTACCTCATATCGAACTTAGTAAACTCACTCAACTTAATCAAATATAGACGATTCAGCGGCTTAAATATTTAACTGACTGTATATAAGTCCAGTGTTATACTGTTGTTATTTTTATTATTACTCTTCAAAAGTTAAAGGTTCCCCCGATGGATGTTTCAGAATTACTCGACTCTTTAAACGATAAACAGCGCGAAGTAGTTGCAGCGCCAAAACAAAATATGTTGGTGTTAGCAGGAGCCGGTTCGGGTAAAACACGAGTATTAGTGCAGCGTATTGCTTGGTTGATGCAAGTTGAACAAGCTGCACCACATTCTATTTTAGCAGTAACCTTTACCAATAAAGCCGCAGCAGAAATGCGAGCGAGGGTAGAAGAAGTTACTGGTGGTAATACACACGGTATGTGGATAGGTACTTTTCATGGGTTAGCCCATCGACTACTGCGTATGCATTTTCAAGAAGCAAAGTTACCACAAAGCTTTCAAGTACTCGATAGTGACGACCAACTGCGATTGATTAAACGTATTATTCGTTCTTTAGAATTAGATGAGAAAAAATGGCCAGCTAAACAGTTCGTTTGGTATATCAATGGCAAAAAAGATGAAGGGTTAAGACCACAACATATTGATGCTCAATTTGACCCTAGTGAAGAGCTTTTTGTTAAAGTATATAAAGCCTATCAAGAAACCTGTGATCGTGCCGGCCTTGTTGATTTTGCTGAATTATTACTACGCGCTCATGAACTTTGGCTTAATAATCCAGAACTACTAGCTCACTATCAACAACGTTTTGGTCATGTATTAGTTGATGAATTTCAAGATACCAATGCTATTCAATATGCCTGGTTAACTATGTTAGGCCGTGCAACATCTAAAGTAATGATTGTTGGTGATGATGATCAATCTATCTATGGCTGGCGTGGTGCACGTATTGAAAATATTGAGCGTTTTACTAATGAGTTTGATGATGTTCAAACCATTCGCTTAGAGCAAAATTATCGTTCTACAGCGAATATTCTTAATGCAGCCAATCAGTTAATTAGTAATAATAATAATCGCTTAGGCAAAGAGTTATGGACTGATGATAAAGCTGGAGAAAAGATCTCTGTTTATACCGCTTTCAATGAAATAGATGAAGCACGCTTTATTGTTGGTTGTATCAAAAAATGGCGTGATGATGGCGGTAAGCTTGACGAGGTTGCCATTTTATACCGTTCTAATGCGCAATCACGCTTGATGGAAGAAGCTTTATTACAAAGGCAACTGCCGTATCGAATTTATGGCGGACAACGCTTTTTCGAACGTCAAGAAATCAAAGATGCTTTAGCTTATTTGCGATTAATTAATAATAGAGATGATGATGCGGCCTTTGAACGTATTATTAATACACCTACTCGGGGTATTGGTAATCAAACTGTTGCGTTAATTCGTGATGCAGCAAGAAGCCAAGAAGTAACCTTGTGGCAGGCGTGTCAACAAATGTTACAAGCTGAGCAACTTAAAGGTCGTAGTGCTAAAACTATCACTCATTTTATTCAGCTAATCAATCAACTTGAAGATGACTCGACCGATTTAGACTTAGATCAGCAAACTAATTTTGTTGTTCAACATTCGGGTTTAAAAGCAATGTATAAAGCTGAAAAAGGCGAGCGTGCAGAGCAACGTATTGAAAACTTGAATGAATTAGTCACGGCTTGCCAAACGTTTAATAGTGATCCAGAATTAACCGAAGAACTAACGCCATTAACCGCCTTTTTAACCCATGCCGCGTTAGAGTCTGGGGAATCTCAAGCAGATGAATTTGAAGCAGCTGTACAGCTAATGACAATGCATTCAGCGAAAGGATTAGAATTCCCGCTAGTATTTATTGCAGGCCTTGAAGAAGGTATGTTTCCATCGCAGCAATCAGTGGAAGAAATTGGGCGTTTAGAGGAAGAACGACGTTTATGCTATGTTGGCATGACAAGAGCAATGAGTAAGCTATACTTATGTCATGCAGAAAGTCGTCGAATTTACGGACAAGAAAAATTCCATAAAGCCAGCCGCTTTTTACGTGAACTACCTGAAGAATGTATTGACGAAATTCGTCTACAAAACCAAGTAGTTAAACCTAAAGCAGTTGGTAAGTTTTCTAATACTTTTACGTTAGAAACATTTGCGAATACCGGTTTTAAATTAGGGCAACAAGTCAAACATGCTAAGTTTGGTGAAGGTGTTGTGCTAAATTATGAAGGAAGTGGTGCGCAATCTCGAATTCAAGTCAATTTTGCTGATGTTGGGAGTAAGTGGTTAGTCGTTGAGTATGCCAATTTACAAGCAGTTTAGCAGGGTGTAATTAAGAGCTAAAAATAACTAAGAAGGGCGTTAGAATGTCACAAAGATTATTGGTGGTAGAAGACAGTAAACCTATTGCAACTGTTATTAAACAAATAGCGCAATCGTTAAACTATGAAGTTGTTATGGCTACAACGTTAGCCCAAGTGGAAGAGATTTTATCGGGTGATACCGATTTTTTTGCCGCGACCATTGATTTTTCTTTACCTGATGCGCTAGATGGTGAAGCTATCGCCTGTGTACTATCTCACAAGATTCCTAGCGTTGTAATGACCGGTAAAATGGATGATGCTACAAGACAAAAAATATTAGCTCAACCTGTTATCGATTATATCACTAAAGAAAACAGCCAAGCATTTTTGTACTTAAAGCGCATACTCCACTGGCAACAGACTAATAGTGACAATGAAATTCTAGTGGTGGATGACTCATCTTCTGCCCGCAATCACATCGTTGAGTTGTTAAAGCGTCGTAATTTCACCGTGTACACCGCAAACAATGGTGTAGAAGCCTTAGAAAAATTAACACAGCATAAGCATATTAAATTGGTGGTGACTGATTTAGAAATGCCAGTCATGAATGGCATTACCTTAACCAATGAAATACGCAAAAAGTATACGAGAGAGCAACTAGCGATCGTCGGAATTTCAGGAGCCGAAAACGGGAGTCACTCAGCACGGTTCATTAAAAATGGTGCCGATGATTTCTTGCGGAAGCCTTTTTGCCCCGAAGAGTTTTATTGTCGTATAACTCAAAATATTGAGAATTTAAATAACATCGCAAAAATTCAACATGCGGCAAATACAGACTATTTAACTGATTTATCAAATCGCAGAACATTCATTAAAAATTCAGAGCAGCGTATAGCCGAATACGCTAAACGCAATGTATCCTATTGTTTAGCCGTATTTGATATCGATCACTTTAAAAAAGTTAATGACACCTATGGTCATGATACTGGTGACCAAGTCTTAAAAGTATTAGCCTTGTATATGCGTAAATACTTTGGTGGTGGCTTAACTACGCGTTTAGGCGGCGGAACGTTTGGTATTCTATTGCATGGTTTAGACACTGATCAACTTTACAATAAATTAGATGATTTTCGTCGTGAAGTTGCGGTATCTAATATACCTGCAGGAGAGGCTGAAATCTCGATTAGTGTTAGTTTTGGTGTGGTTTTTGATAGCCAAGATAGTTTTTCAAAACAAATGAGTGATGCAGATAATGCACTTTATTTAGCTAAAGATCGCGGACGCAATCAAATTGTTGTTTCTGGTAGTGAAGACTACGATTAACTTTGATTGTCTGAGGGTCTTTACAGTTATCCATTTAAACAACATATTATTTGTTAGTAAATATACCTAATAATTAAAATATTTGTTTATAATCAATTATGTCATTTTAAATAAAAGAATCAATTTAATGAAAAAAATAATCGGTTTAACCTTACTTGTTTCTGCTGTAATAAGTGGTTGCGTTGCTAATAATATTATCAAAACTAATACAACAGCAGACGTAACTGCTAGTTACAATAGTATTAATAAAGAACAACTAATTGAACATATTAAAGTACTTTCTTCTGATGAATTTGAGGGGCGTGCACCTTCTACCAAAGGTGAAGCGTTAACGCTTGATTACTTAACAAAGCAATTGACGGCAATTGGCTTTCAACCTGGTAATGGCGATAGCTTCTTACAAGAAGTACCTATGGTGTCTATTGAAGCTTCACCAGAGATGACTTTATCAATCAATGGTAAAGATTATCAGTATGGCGACGAGATGGTAATGGGTACTAGCCGTATTAGTGACTTTGAGCAGCTTAAAAATTCAGAATTAGTTTTTGTTGGTTATGGTGTTAATGCTCCTGAATATAACTGGAATGATTACAATGGTTTAGATGTAAAAGGTAAAACAGTTGTTATTTTAGTAAATGACCCCGGATTTGCGACTCAAGATCCTGAATTATTTAATGGTAATGCAATGACTTATTATGGTCGTTGGACTTATAAATACGAGGAAGCTAGCCGTCAGGGTGCTGAAGGAGCAATTATTATCCATGAAACTGCACCGGCATCATATGGTTGGTCAGTAGTTGAGCATTCATGGAGTGGTCCTCAATTTGGTTTTGTTCGTGAAGACCTAAATAAAGGACGTGTAGCCGTTGAAGGTTGGATTAACAGTGAAGTTGCTACAGAGTTATTTACACGCGCAGGTTTGAATTTTGAACAAGCTAAAATAGAAGCTGCAAAGGGTAGTTACCATGTTGATATGGGTGATCTATCGGCATCAGTTAGCGTAAAGAATACAGTGAAAGAGTCGGTTTCATATAACTTTATCGCGACTTTACCTGGAAGTAGTACACCAGATGAACACATTATTTATACAGCACACTGGGATCATTTAGGTAAAGATAAAAGTTTAATCGGTGATCAAATTTACAATGGTGCCGTTGATAATGCATCAGGAACTGGCGCACTTATCGAAGTGGCGGAAGCCTTTGCTAAACTTCCTGTTGCACCAGAACGTTCAATTACTATTATGGCTGTAACAGCAGAAGAACAAGGCTTACTAGGTTCTAAATACTATGCGGCAAATTCAGTCATTCCAGCAGCTAAAACAGTAGCTAATATTAATATGGATGCTTTGGGGGTTGATGGAAGAAGTAGTGATGTGTCTGTTTATGGTTTAGGTCAATCAGAACTAGATAACTTCCTTAGCATTGCTGCGAAGAAACAAGGACGAACTATTGCAGGCGATCCACGTCCAGCTGCGGGTATTTACTACCGTTCAGACCATTTTGCTTTTGCTAATATTGGTATTCCTGCTCTTTATGCAAAAACAGGCAAAACGCCAGTAGATGAAGCAACTAAAGCATTACGCGTTGAACTAGGTGAAAGTCTAAGTAAGTGTTATCACAATCTATGTGATGAATATAGCGACGCTTGGGATATGTCTGGTGCGGTAGAAGACATGCAAGCATTCTTTGAAGTTGGTTATGAGTTATCGAAAGAAAATGTTTGGCCTCAGTGGAGTAAAACATCTGAATTTAAACGTTAGAGTCAAAAGATAAATTTATTAATAGATTAAATGAGCCTAGACGGTTCATTTAATCTTTTAACAGTAAGATATAGCCTAGAAGTGTCATAAGAACAAAGTAAAAACCAATCTGCATTATCCCCCAGTAAACCCGTACTTTTCATAAATATTTAAATAACGAACTTATTGAAATCAATTCACATCAAAAATTACAGTCGTGGATAATAAACTTTGTGATTGGATATTTATACCAGTTTCATTAATTAAGTGAACAATTTTATACGTAGAAAAAATTGCAAAATACAAGGCATTTATTTCAATAACTAGTTGTTCTAATTATTAAATAAATAACGATATAGTTGGTGATTTTAGCAAGTAGAAATGATCACAAAGCTAGTAAAATGGGTATTAATGAATTAAGCAATGGCGCACCATGCAGGAGTCGAACCTGCGGCCTTGCCCTCCGGAGGGCACTCCTGTCAAATGTATTGAATAGTGCTTAATAGGCTTCGCTAGTAACTATATGTTTATATTGAGTAATAATAAAAATTGGAATTAACTCTCTTTATATCATTTAATCACTATTAATATCATCACGCACAGATATGATGAGTAAAAATGTTCATATACGATCATTTTTACTATGGCTGAGATGTAAACGCCTTCTAAAAAATACCGAATACTATTTGCCACAATATCTATATGTGAGCAATTACCAAATGTCGTAACCCCCGTGCAATACTACTACTGGTCGAAGATGCACATTCGTATAAAAACTGCGCCAATATTTTGAAAAAATAGCATTAAGATTATGTCGTAAATACAATCGTGTAATGTGCAAAGCTAAACACCGTAATATTGTCGTACAACAATCGCAACAGAAATGACCTCCTATATTTTGACTATTTCTCGAAAAGCTATACTGCCGTAGTGGATGTAAAACTAAAATAAGGGAGAGCCCTAACGTAGAGACACTAAGGATTTAAACAAGCTAAGATCAGCTCCTTGAGGGTATTTGGGGTCTACATTAACTAACCGCTGTGTGTTCATGTCAAGATATGAGCGATTGATATCTTCTATAATCTCGTCAAGAGTTGCAGTAAGGTCTCGCCCAGTATTACGTTTATAAGGGATATTTTTAATATATGGAAAATTAGTTCCTGCACTCGTTGGATCTAAAATACAAAATTGTACTGCGTGAGGTAACATGGAACATGGTCGGCAAATAAAAGAATGAATGTGTTTTTTAAGTTTTATTAACAATGATTTTTAGAACTTAAAATTCAATTATGTTAATCTCCCTTTTTTAACAAGGATTTACAATTAAAGTTGAAAAGATACGATTTTGGCTATTATTATTTACTGTTCTGAACTTGTGATGTTAATGCATATAATTAATCTGTGTATTTAAGCGGTAATGATATTATAGAGCACGTATAGTCGCCCATATGTGAAGATAACTAATCATCTTTAGTCTCATCACTCTCTTTAATATTTTTGTTCGAATCATCCATTGATGGTTTCATATTACGTATTTTATCCCAGAATGAAAGTTCTTCAGTAGATTTTTCTACTACCTTACCGGGTGTTGATATAATTACTTCATCAGTATTGTTGGCTGTTTTTTCGTGTATTTCCTGCGATTTATCTTCAAAAGTTTCGACAGCTTCTTGTGCTTTATCTATGGTTTTATTTACACTTCCAGCTAAGGCTGAGCTATTTTCATTTTTTACAACCATAGTGTCGCTTTGGCTCATGAAGTTTTTAAATACTTGTAGTTGTGTTACGTACTTTCCAACAGCACTGTTCGGATCGAAGAACTTACCTTGTTCAATAATTCTTTCTAGCTTACCACCAAACTGTTTCACAACAGGTGACTGAGCAGATAGGTTCTCTGATAATGGGGCATTCATGTCAAGTCCGCCTAAACGACTAGGTTGTTTATTTTTATTGCCAGCACCAACTAATGACTTAAGCATTCCAATTATCTTGTTTGCTTTTATCTTTTCGGCATGACCATATTGCGCCATTTCATCTCTAATATCAGAGGTCATATCATCAACAATATCATCTAACGCTGACACACCTTCGTGTGATGCTTTATAAGCGGCATCTGCGAACAATAATGAATTATTCGCCTTCGATTCTGTATCTACAGTTTTGTCCCAGAACACAGAGTCAGTTATCCAAGCGAGGCCGCTTGATTTCTTGCCTGTAACAACTTTCATCATACCCGCCTGTACTTTTTTCTGGCATAAACTATCGACAAAACCACCAACAACTGCGTCGGGATTTACTTTGCTTCCCTTTGTATGGTCTAGCTTTTCTTTTACATAACCTGAGCCAGCTCCTCGTAACACAGCTAAAGGTGTTTTATTTATAAAATAAGAAGTAAATTTAGGAGCGTAGTATTCTTTCCAGTCTTTAGTTTGTGGACCATTTGGCTTAAGGGTTTCTGGGTCTATACCATTTGCTCTGTCGGTATATTCATTCCACCCTTCATTAATAAATTTAGCTGAATCTATGTTGCCATTCGTTTTAGATCGGTTGTACACATTTTCAATTGTTCCAAGCTTTTTATTGTATGATTTCATTAAATCCAATGCGCAATGGGCATCGTACAAGGTGCCTATTAGTGACATTTCCTGATGAGTTTCACCGCCAGTTGCAGCAGACATACCATAGCGCATAATTTGAAATGCACTTGTATAAAGCATTAACTGGCTACCCAAACAGGATATTGCACGACCATTCGTTGAAACATCACCACACGCTGTGGCTAGACTTTTGAACATTGATTCAGGAACTTGACTTTGAGAAGTAGCATTCGCGACGGTAATACCACATAAAGTAATAGAACAAGCCAAGCCCGTACCAATAATTAGACTCTTAATTGTCGAATGCATCGTTAATTCCTTTATGTTTTATCTTCGGTTGCAGGGGCTGCTTGCTGGTTATTCATTTTTTCCATAATGAACGAAGTTTATTACCCATTTTGTTTTTGGATACCTGCAAAAAATCCCCCATTTCAGACTTTGCCTCGCGGGCAATAAAACGGGTGAACTTACCTTTGTCATAGTCACCACGTATTTGGTCATCCATAAACTGTTTAGATAGCTCTTTCGCTACAGCCAAGAACAAAATGTCACGGTTACTTCTACCTGAATATTTTGAGCTAACGTGTGGAATGGTAATATTATCTATAGTAAACGTGCCAATTCCTCCGTATTGAAAATCATTTAATTCAACAGTTACATCTCGCATTTCGATGGTGTAAACATCCCAATCTACAGATGGTTTGTTTTCAGCTTTGCGTGTATTGATGTAATTACGCAGATTTTTTTGAATATCATGAATATTCGAATCACCCTCGCCAGCATAATCAAAAACTAATGAAACGCCTTGAGCTTTAATACTTTTTACTTGGAAGTTACGTAGCAAAGCATTGGTGTAATCTACATCTAACGTCAACCTTTCGGCTGTAAAGTTAAATTCACCTGCACTGGCTTCAAAACTCTTAAGCGTTGCGTCTTTAAATACAATTTTGTCACCAGAAAAACTGGCTTGCATTTCACTATAATCTAGTTGCTGCGCTACCGCTTTATTAAGTTGCGTTGTAATAGCATACTCTGTTTTATATTGAATAAAAAATAAGGTAATCAGGACAATACCAACAATACTTACACTTAATTTAATAAAGCTCTTTTTCATTATTAAATACCGCTTGAAGAAGCTGCTTGTTTTGCCTTTTTCATTTTGTCGTAGTCTTTAAAAAATCCCGGGGAATATTGTAATAACCGTACTTCTTGCAAATCAATATTGGCCGTTTTTATACTTGATAGGATTCGATTAACATTATATGGGTTACAAGTGACCTCTTCACTTTTATCCATTGTTTGGAATCTCTCTGTATAAACTGAAGAATTTCGTGCTTGCAGAGAAATATGTGTCGATTCTAATTCTACGGTTGTAATATCTTGTTCTGTTGTTTTCCCACCCAAGGCAGTAAACAATTCCAAGTGTGTTAAATGGCTTAACGTAGATTCGCATAACCTCTTTTTGTTAGCGTTTGTTCCTAAATAAGACATACCGCGTTTTTCTAACATACCTTGACTATACAAATTTTCTATCGCCTTATTATGCCATTCAAGCGCATAAATCATTGGCACAATTTCACTGGCTGTTTTGGGCGCACTGACAAAACTATTAAAAATAACATTGGCTGTTTTTGCATCGTTTTGAATAAGTGACATATGCAAGGCATATGACAAGTCTTCATAAGGCATCTCAATTTTACGGGGTAATTGACCTTTGAAAATTTGTTGCGGAATACACTCGTCATTATACACCACAATATTATCTCCCAATGCCTTGCGCGTAGGAGGTGTAAGCATTAAAAATGTCGTGGGTGTTAACTTCATTGGTTTGTATGAAGTACCATCGGTTGCTTGTTCTAATATGGTTTTAATGGTGAACATACGAGGATCATCCATGCAAATTTTAGCATAGACACTATTTGACAGCATTAAAGATAGGGTTATCAGTATCATTTTTTTAAACATGTTTATTCCTTAAGATTGGCATTCTGCTGAGTAGATTTTTAGTCCGCGAGATACGTTAAAGTGCGGTACGTCTGGGTTATCGATAGGTTTTTCTTGATAAAGACTGACAGCGCCTTTTTCGATTTTGCCTTTGGTTGTCCACTTACCTTTATGTTTTATGTTATGAACGTTATAGAAGGACTTAATGGCTGCATCGGTTAATTCTGGCCACACCATTAACTCTTTTGATGGCTCGGCTGAGGTTTCTTCACACTCGCCGCTGTTTGAAAAAAACTTAACAGGGTAATGATGAAGGTTTTTATGGATGCTGTATAACAAGTTATAACTGTCAGCACTGTATTCTTTTGGTTCTATATTCCCTGAAAGCACATGGTCAATTTTTGCTAATGTATCAAAATCAAAGCCAAGCATATCCATGTGGGCTTTATCGGTGACAAAGAAAGACCAAAACCACCGAGGATCCATACCAGCAACGACAAAGGTATTGGTTAATTGCGTAATTCGCTCTATGTCGCCATAGTTAGCTAAATCATCATGTAAAATAGTCAACGCTTCTTCAAAAGGGATAACCGGCACACCAATTAAGGCAGTTTCTGTCGCATAAACTGGCCTACATTCCATGCTTGCAACAATAACATTATTGGTTATCAAAGCGCGGGTGTTTGGCCCCATGTTTTGTAACGTACGATAGGTCACCATGATAGGGTCCATCGGTTTATTATTTGCTAGCGCTTTGAGTGTCGCGTCCAAGTCTTCGGTTAAGCGAGGATCATCTTGGTATTCACAACCAAAAATAGCCGCTTCACTTGAAACAAATGAATCCCAAGCACTTTTCTGAAATGTTGTTAAAGCACCCCGCTCAAAGCTAGCATTAGTGCTAGCACTGAAACTTGATGCAGAAACCGACAATAATGTTGCGGCAAATATCATGCGTTTTATCATTGCAATAACTGTCCTTTTATTAAATTACCGCTCATCAAAAACGGTATTTTGTTGTGTTTTTTAAGCGTTCTATCAACGCTATCGTTGTATAAGTATGTGTCTACAAGCAGAGCATCTAAGAAAGGGTGGTGCTCTATCAGAGTATTTAAATCGCTAATATCAACTCGGTTAAGTGTTGGTTTTCCACCTTTTTCAGCGTGTTTTAATCGTCCCCATTCAGCCCTCGTCATCCAAAGGTGATTTTTTGCTTTTAAAGCTGTTGGTGAATCACTAAATAAAGGCATTTCAAATGCTGTCATGTATTGTGAGCTGAGTTTGTTAAAGCACCCCAGAACGCTAATTGACGGTGTAGAGAAAATAATGTTGTTATTGCCAATTTGGTTCGTTACATCTTCAATTAGCGACACATAACGATTACAGAATACTTCACCAGCGATGTCTTCTTGCAAGCTCACTATTAATGGCGCGGTGCGATTCTGCTTAATATTGCGCAAATAACTTGCAAGCGAAGGTAATCGCTCTAACATGCCATTTCCTGCTTTACATGTACCATGAAAACCAGCACGCCACTGTGATACGGTGATGTTGCGCAAGGTGTCATACTCTCGTCTGCCCGGTATGCAAATATCATCATTAAAATTAGGTTTGTCGTATATAACCCATTTTTCATCACTTGGTACACCGATAGGTGAAATATCAAACATGACACCTTGCATGTTCTCAAAAGCATTTTTTACAAGTTGTTTAGAATAGGCATGGGCTTTTCCATCTGATTCAGATTGACGACTAAAGGTGATTTCAGCTAGTGGAGTTTCAGGCGCTACTATTTCTGAGGATCTTTCAGTATCGTTAGGTAATTCTTGCTGATCAATTGCACTATTTTCTTTTTCATTAGTTTCAAACGTTTCTTCGGAAGATAAAAAGTCCTCCTCCTCATCATTTTCAACTACAACTGACTTGCCATGAATAGGAGGCTCGTATAAATACGCTTTTAATGTTTCTTCTACTTCGGCTTGTTTAACTAAACCTGTAATAGCATGACCAATCGGATATACCATAGGTTGTGTATCAACAACCCAAGCACTTAGTTTTCCTAATGCTGCATGGTAGTCATTGCTTAACTGAGCATCAAAGTATTTAAAGGCTTTACTTTTTACGGTTTCTGATGGAAATGTGAACGGGATGACTACAAATATTACCACCATTAATGTTGTAGCACTTAGTTGAGCATAGATAGGCTTTCGAATTTTCGTGGACATTAATACACGAATTAATGCCATTAAGTTAAGCAGACCAAAAAATAAAGAAAAGCCCATAGCTAATGGCGGTACGACAATACTTCGATAGTAAGATTTACCTCGCTCTTCTAGTTGTTCTCCATCACCAAAATATTGCCCGTCTTTTTCAAGCTCTTGTTTTTGCTCTAAATAAACCTCTATATACTTAGGTTTATGGATTATTTGTAAAAACACTTCAGGGGATAAATCAAGCGGGATATTCATTGATTTATTCCATTGGAGCTGCTCTTTCAAAGGTGACTGGATCACCGAATGATTAACAAATTGCTTTTGCGTTAATGTTGGTGGCAGGTACTTTCCAACATTAAAGGTAATAGACTCTCGGTATTGCTGTTCAATTTGAATTGAGCCTGCTTGCTCTATAGCTTCAATTAATGTATCTTTTTCACGTAAGGTCCAAGTTAACGGTAATTGAACACCTTCTTTTGATATTTCATTTCTAACGGCGTCTGCAACTTTTATATTATCCAAAAATGATAAAGTTTCACCACCAGACATAAGTGCCATCATTTTATCTTCAATGTAGTCTCGGCTCATTGAGTGGCAATCAGTTACCGTTTTAACAACAGAGCGAGAGCGACCTCTGATTGTTTCAGTCATACGTTTCTTTTCAGGCGGATAACACCAATGATCCGGAGCGACATATCTACCTGCTTGCTTTAATACGGTATCGCGGTACGCTTGCTCTATCTTAATATGACACTTTTCATTCGTAACATAATGACCTGTGCATTTTTTGTCAGCTTTATCTTTCGCTTCAAAATAATCACTTACCGCTCGTTTTATTTCGAGTGACTTGCGAATACGTTCTTGCTTACTTAATTTTGCCTGTTTACTGGTAAATTCATTTGCCGCCGCTAAGTAGATCTCATCTGTTTTGTAAATAGCATTAATGTGCACTTTTTTCTTGGCACTATTGTACTCATTAACTCCAGCAGCGTAATCTGCCCAACCCTTAATAACGTTTTCCTGATACTCTTTATAACCGTCATAAGCTTTAGGAAATGTTTTTCTCGCATCTAACTCTGAAACTTGATCAATAATGTTATGAACACTGGATTTTAAGTGGGAGATAAAGCTTTCGGAATTAAAAACCATTGCGCCAACAATTGATAACATGGCCTTTGTTGCAGGCGTATCGACTTGATCGGCTGGCACTTCCATATCATCTATTTGGATAGTGTTTGTGCTAATACCTTTTTTAAGCAGTGCAATGTGCATTGCATCAACGCGATCGCTTTCGGATGAATTGTTAACTAAGGTATCGATCAAAACCTTTTGACCAAAAAACATTAATGTAAATCCGAAAAAGCTTAACAATAATACCTTTTGAGTGAATGCTTTGGTTTTTCCTGGTGTAATTAAGCGTAACAAAAGTAATGTAATACCTATACCGGATAAAATGCGACCTTGGTATTCTAGAGCTTCAAGCATTAATGCATCAAAACTGCCTGAGGCACCGTCGACTATTCGACTGTTAAATGCTAGTTCAAATAGCAGGTAGCAAAACGATAATACGAGTAATAATACAGCCCACAGATTAGCTTTTGAAAAACCCTCTTTTTTAAACATTAATCATCACTACTCGTTTTGATAATAATTGGATTATTACTACCGCTAATTGGTGGAGGCGTAGCAAATGTTTTGATTGGTAATACTTTGCTTTTCTCAACCGCAGAAGATTGAGTTACAACACTTTCAGTTCGTCCCCCAGCTATTTCGGCAACAGAACCATCTTTTTTGATATATAAGCCAGCCGGTATCATTGCCAACTGTTGTGCTTCATTTCTTACTGCATCAACCGGCAACTCAACACCATCAACAATAAATGTTGAACTTACTTCTATTTCCTTAAATTCTTTATAAGGGATACAAGTAGCAGGTGATTTTTTACATAAAATTAAGGCTGCTGCTTTTTCAGTTTTAACATAATCAATGGCATTAGCCGATTGAACCAATAAGCACAGCAACAATGCCAATATTACTTTTGAAACTGTATTCATTCTAAACCCTTTTAAATTATTTTTATTCCACTTCATATTTAATTTCTACGCGACGATTTCGTGAATCGTCGGCAGCCATGCCTGTTAAATGCTCATCAGAGCCAAAACCAAAAACCTGTATTCTTTCAGATTCAATAGGGTACTTGGCAATCAAATACTCTTTTATTGAATTTGCCCTTCGCTCTGATAGGAAGTAGTTCCACTCTTTACCTCTAAAGCAACGTTTAAAAACCTGACCAATAGGAGCTATACTTTTAACGCGAGAGCTTTTAACGTCACCATGTTCATCTAGGTTTAAACATTCTTGCCCTTTAGTCTTAGCTTCACCTGAGGTATGCCCAATCAGTGTTACCTTCGCGCCATTGATGGCTGTTTCTCGCCCCATCATATTTAAAATATCAACATTTTCGGGACGAATGTACCACTGGTTTCCATCAAACATTAGCGGCAAGTTCATACTGTAATCTTCTTTGTAAAGGGACTTAACAGCAGATAACTGCTTTTTCATTTGAGCATTTACTTGTGATAATACATTTGTACTATCGGATGACGAAGCAGCTTTAGCTTGGGCAAGTTGAGCCGCTAAAGCCTCAATCTGTGCATCTTTAGAAGAAATTGTTTGCTTTAACCCTGCTATATCTACTTTGTCGCTTGGTGCCTCAATAGTAGATGTAAATGAAATTTTCGGTAGCAACATAAAGGTTAATATCATGAAGGCCATCATGGCTGACGCGAATAAATCGATTAGTGCAACTGAGAATATTGAATATTCTGATTTCATTATTGGCGCTCTGCAAGGACTTGTTTGTGTTTGAACACCAATAGACTTAATACCCCGACACAAATAGCATTCATAATTAGGCCAAGTATTGTGGTATAGAAAGCAGTACCTAAATTGGTCATAACTTCTTGTAGTAACCCATCATTAATAGCAGAATTTAAATCTTCTGTATCAGCTAAAGAAGACAATGCAAATGACATACCTACTACAGTTCCTAAAAAACCGAGTGTGGGTATTAACCAAATAAGATATCGAACTGGCTCTAGACGACCCTCTATATGATTGTCAAGCGAATGAATTTCTTTGTCTTTATCAAGTGAGGCTAACTTTGATTCAGCAAACAGCATCATAATAGTGATACAAAAAACAACCCACATTAAGTTCTGAATAGTTAAGGGCCAAAGAAAAACTTCATTATCTCCAACAAGAAATGCTCGTAATGTGCCATCACTTAATGTCGTATGTAAGAACAATAGAATGACACAACCGGCTAGCACACCAATACCTGTATGTATCGTCCAGATGTGTTTTATCTTAAGATGTTTAACTGACCACTGGAGAAGTGCAAATAAAACAAATGAGCCAAAAACAACCAAACCCAATTCGATATAACTTTTGTCTAACATACTATATCCTGCAGTGTGTTAACGCTAATAGCCAAGTTTATAGGTACATAACATGAGTTTGGTAACTGCACCTTAGGAAACTTATTAAACCTGATCTTAGAATTTGACTCTGTAAATCAAGAAGAACAACGTTAAATGTTTTGTAAAAAAATTTATACCAAGTAAAAAACTAGGTTTATATCCAAAAAATATAGATAGTTTAATTTATTAAATACATAAAGCAGGTTGGTTGACATTAGATTTGTCGTGCGTCCATTCTCGTTGAGCTTTCCCTAAAGAAGATGATTTACATCTTATACTGGAATTGAGAGCAACCCCGCTAGCATAGATTTAAAATCTTTAGCTCGGAAGTTTTGCGACATTGCCTTTTCAAACAACTTGCCTTTGTTAAGATAAATGTAACTGATTATTTCAGCAAAGTAAACTCTTTATATTTCAATTAGTAAGAGCGAATAACTTACCTTTGTTGTATTTCATAAATTTAAACACCATGATTATCAGCCAATACTCTGTAATTGATAGAATGGTTAAGCTTTTCTAAGGGTAACCTAACTGGAATTGACTTAACTGATTAAGCTGAAAGCCTTTTACAGTAAAGTCACACATGAAATTAGGCTACTCTACCCAATTGTATTGCTATTTCAAAACTTGATGAAGTCATAAGCTCAGCTCCCTGTAGATAGGACGGAAATTTTTGTTAACTATGATGACTTTTTGGGTTTAGTCCGCTGTGATTAATGTTAGTTGAGTGATAATTGCTCAAATCAAACTACTATGACCCAAAAATATCAGCCGAAAACACTTAGGGTTAACTTAACAAGTTAGCCCCATTGTCCAACCCAAATCAGCATCTGCATGATGTGTAAGTTTATTTTGCCAGCGGATAAAGTATTAGACCTTTATCACCAAAATCCACTTCTATATCACTACACACAAAAGTTAAATAATTAGAGAGCGAAAAAAGCCCTCTCTACCAAATAATTGAATGAATTTATTCAGGTACCATCTTTGTATATTTTTATATTACGAAGAGTTTCATTCATGTTAACAAAAACACAGACTAGTTCTATTAATAGTACCAATAAAAGCAATGTGATCGTGCCACCTGCGGGATCGGAAAAACACATTCATCTATATAATAAGCAGGTTCAAGGTTTTAAAGCACTATGGTCTAGAGGAATAATATAAATGGCATCGTTTCTTAAGAGCAAAAAAAAGATAAAGTTAGTCACTATCCACCGCGAGGCACAAGAAGTTTTATCTCTTATTGATAATTTAATTTTAACCGTCCCAACAGGAAAACTATCAAAATCAACTCTTGAACTAATAGAAAAAACGATCAAATTGGAAGGGGTTTTAAATGAAGAAACAGGTGAGCTACAAGTTTTTTCACCTTTGTTTGATCTAGGATTAACATCGAAAACACTTAAACAAATGCTAAACAAAAATACGATTATACATCGACAAGAAGTTGTTGATGATAAGTTAATTGAATCCCTAATTTGGGTGCAGTTTTTTAAACATATTTCAACATCAATTAGGTTTATTGACGATATTGCTCTCATACAGCCGCAGTTAAAACAGTTATTACCAAATAATATGTGTCAAAAATTATTTAATAAAAACTTCCTAACTCAGCATGACTTTTCATATTTTATCAACGAGGATCGAAGTCTGTTGGCTCATGCGATATCAAATATACCCGCCAAGGAAAAAATAGTTAAGTCCACTTCTTCAACATTTAAACCATCAATAGAAGTAGAGTTGAGTATGGGTGTAAGTAATGACTAGCAAAAAACAGCCAGAATTTAGTTTTAATTTTATAACTGAGATACTTCCAAAATATTTAAATGCTGATGAAAAGTCAGTTTTAGCGTTGCATGTAGAGTCTCTATTATTAGCGGTAACGCCAAAACTAGCACAAATATTCTCAACTGAAATAGCTTCAATTAAGCATGAAATATTACCATATATCGTAAATCGAAAGTTATACATTGGCGAAGATAACGAACCAGAAAATTTAAATGCTTTGGCACTTAATATAATAGAAGAAATTAACACAGATTTAAGAAAAAAAGGCATGCTCATAAAATATCATGCCTGCGCTTTTATCTCATCTACCTTAAAGTCACGGACATACAATACGGAAAAATATAATCAATATAAATTGTTAGTGCTTCTTTGTGTTACACGATTAGCAAAAATGGGAAAACATAACTCTGCGATTCATTCAATTTTAAGTGAAATCAGACAGTTGAGTCTCGGCAAAAGAGATGAGTTGCTTCCGCATTTACCAGATCCCTGTGTCAATGAACTTAAAATACTCATCAATAAACTTAATGAGGGAAGACGGAACGAAGATGTTATTAAGAGTATTAGGTCTTTTTTATCTTATTATTTTGTCTCGTTTAATGATGCTTATGAACTTAACCGCGGAAAGGAATATAAAAGAAGAGACGCTGAGCGCACTGTAACTACTATAGTTTTATCAGCTAAAGAAAGAGAAGATGAAGATGATGAAGGCTACGTTGTCCATCGTTTAAAAAGTGAGATTAAAGAAAACAGTAAACTCAGGGGATATTGGAATACCGAAGAAGAAAATAATATAGCTGAAAAAGTCCAAGCATCTATCATTATAAAAAAATCCTCGTCTGAACCGACAGAACAAGCTCGTAGAGCGATGAAAGCAAAAAATATAGTAGATAGGCTCAGCATGAGAAATCAATCGCTTTCTTGTGATTACAAAATACTAAGCGCGCATGAGGTTACCATATTACTAATATGTGTTTTAGATGATTTAACCAACAAAAGTTATGATTTTAATACTGCGAAAACTTTGATTTTTTGTGTTTTATTTGGTCGATCGGTAACCGAAATAGAAGAAATGCAAGAGCAACGAAAAACACGTTTCTTATATGATAAAAAAACAGAGTGCTGGAAGATAAAGATAAAACATACAGTCAGCACCTTTAAGCAAGAAAAAGCTGTAGAGCATTTAATTACAGCGGTAAGTGATCATGTTGAGTATTATTTACCAGAACAACTATCTTCCTTATTAACAAAAATATTATCTATTGCCACTACAGAAGAGGTACAAAAATATTTAACAGCTGTAAATAAAAAGTTTAACACTCGTTTAAGTATTTCGCGTTTAGCTTGTTACTTTATCGATTTTTGTAAAGATAAAAATATTGATCCTGTCCTTATTGAGATTATTAGCCATACAACTAGCCGTCAAGATAGTGCTATTCCATATGTTCATATAACGCAGAAACAAATAAACACAACCTTGAATTTATTTGTTGGCCATTTAAACAAACTTCTACCAGCAAAGCATCTCGACTTATTAGTACCTAATACTACGTTAAACCTAAATAAAGGTAATAGTATTGGCTCTCCGTTAATGCTTAAGAACAGTGAAATAATCAAAGTAAACCAGCAGCATATTTATCACCTTAAAGAACTTAAAAAATTAAGCTTATCGATGCATGTCGATGTAAAAGAGCTTCATAATGAATTGGTTTTTTATATTTATAAAATGCTAACAATGGCAAGCGGCTATAGAGCGGTAACAGGTACTGGTGGAAAGTTCAGTGATATTAATTTCATCTCAAATGAATATTGGATATCAGACAAAGAAAATAGAGATCGTGAATCGGCAAGAATTATTGTATTACCCAACATGGCAATACAACAGCTAGATGAATATCGAAATCACCTCGCTCAATTGAAATTCAAGGTCAAATATAGCGCGACTAATATAGCTGAGAGAATTGATGGTGTGCTAAATGATACATCACACTTTCTATTTTTAATTTCCAATGACAATAAAATTTTGGAAGTTTCCCCTAAAACTATAAAACCTTGCATGGATACACAATTTCCGGTGCAATTGAATTGGAATCGTCACTATATGCGAAGTACATTGATGAAATTCAATATTTCAGCACCTGTCATTTATCATTTTATGGGACATGATGATATTGGCTCTGAAGCAATGGGGAGATATTCAGGGCTAAGCTATTATGATTTTAAAGCATTATCCGTGGTAATTGATAGCATACTCGAAGAGTTAAATTTTGAGGTGGTGTCTGGTCTATGAATCCAATAATATTTCTGAAAAAGGAAGCTTTTACAAAATCGCTCTCAGAAGACTCTGTTGGTGTAGAACAACGCAAAGTAAATCGACAAAATCAAAATAAAAACGCTATCCGTAGGGGGATAAATCTTTTTGAAAAGCTATTTCCTAAAGCTTTCCTTCCTGAGCCATCATTAGATAATTTTATAACCCAATGGGAAAAATTTTATTTAGGCTTAATTAGTGACTTGCCAGGTAAGAAAGATCTCACCATTGCTCATAACAAAATCGCTAAAGCTGTCGATTTGGGTACAAAACAAGAACTCTGGTCGGTTTCAATACCAACGCATATTAATTTCTTACGTCGAGAAAAGCCCTTCAAAAATAAAACCTGGTTTATTAACGCTAAAATATTACAGATATTTGAGTCAAATTGGTTAATAAATATCAATAAGTCTAATGATTACACAGAACTGCTAACAAGATGTATTTATAGTGCCATGTTTCATTCGGGCTTAAATGACCCTCTTCACATAAATGCGTTATTGACCAGTCTTCAACAAAAGAAGCCTATACATCAGAAAGGAAATCACTACTGGATCAACCTAAATATCTCCCCTGAACATTATGTGAAAACACATAAAAACAATAAAATAAAATTTCCTTTTTCAACAAATAATAAAATAGATGGTAAAGAAATACTTACTACCCGTTTTTACCTAACAACTATTACGTTAGCCTTCATTTGTAACTTTTTGAATAACGCTAAAGTGTTTGATATTTTAGATAAAAGTGAATTTTGGAAGACTCTTTCAAATGATATTAAACTTAATAGCGGTGTACTTTTATCTGAAAGACAAATTTGTCAGGGCGCTGTTGCTATTAGTGAAACTAAACCAAACGTTCGTTGTCCCGAAGCTATTGTGGAATACATGACAAAAAGAAATATGTCTTATTCTTTACCTGATAGCAATTGGAATAAAATAGGTGAAAGTCACGATATTATTGAACTTGATTCGTTATCAAATTTTAAAAGTAGCTTAGGTGATAATGATGTAAAAGAAATACAAGCACAGCCGGTAAGATCTAAATTTGGCTTAATAGCCGATTTAAAGGGGGCATTAACTACACATAAGAATAAAAAGAAGCTAAGTCATCAACAAATAATAAGGAATATTACAGAATGCTTGGATATAGATGCGGTTAATATAGCCTTGCATGAAAAAATACTCGTTCATTGGCTGTTAACTTTTCTAAAAGCTAAAAAGTCACCAAACACCCCTGTACGCTATTTTTCAGCTATAGGTGCTTTATGGATAATACATGCAGAACAAGTTAGTGAAGAACAGCCTTATACTTTCTTTGAAAATTTATATTTAGGTATGTTGGAATTAGCTACATCAGAAAAAACCCGATCTTATAATAAAGGAAGGTTAATTGATTTACATCAGTTTGCAGTCATTCATTACAATTTTCCAAAGTTATTGACGCTATCAAAAAGTAATGATGTATCTGTTGCTCACGTTAAAGCATCATTTATACCAGAATCAATGTTTAAGTCTCTATTAGGCTCAATTAACCAATGCAAAACAGCAACTAACCAAGAAAGGTTACTGATATCGACCCTGCTTATTATAGCTTATAGAACGGGGCTTAGACTTGGAGAAGTTCTAAAATTAAAACGATCTGATTTTGAATACTCATCAGATGGCTGGCTATTTATCCGAGATAATGTTTTTGATAATAATAAGTCTGCCGCGGCAAGACGAAAAATACCACTAATTTCGTTACTTACACCAGATGAAGTAGCAATATTTAAAAATTACTTAATTACAAACAATATTATCGATTCATTAAAAAAAGGCTCTAATAGGTTATTATTTTCGTTTGCTATAAATGAAGCGTCACCGATTGATAAATTCATGGTTTCAAACTTAGTATCTCAAGTACTAAAACAAATATCTCAATTGACCTTATTTGTTTTTCATTGCTTAAGACATTCAGCACTTTCAAGATTACAGCTTTTAATTCATTATGATGAATTTAATGTCGGTGAAAAACTGAGCATATTCAAGAATGATATAATCCCCTATGATGATAAGCAAATAGCGTTAATTAGCTCAAAATTATTTGGCGAGAATAAGTTAAAAAAATATAACGCCATTGCTGCATTAGCTGGGCATAGCTCTACAAAGGTGACATTCAATAGCTACTTTCATTTTACTGATTTTATGACATATTGTGCTTTAAATATGAATGAACAAGAACTGCATATAGATCAAATAGTTAATATATCGGGCTTAAGTAAGCGTTCATTAATGCCATTAACTCAAAGTAATAAAACAATTAGAATTAACCAGATACAGGAACTATTAATTAAAAAAGTACATAAAAAGCCTTTTTGTTGTAATCAAAAAACTGTTATTAAAGAATCACCAACATTTATTAATTACACCAAATCTGACAGTCACAAAGCCAAACCTTTTGATCAAATTTTAAAACTATTAATTTTGGTTGAAAAAGGAAAAAGTACCGAGTATCTAAGGTGGTTATATTCAATAGAACAAAGCCAATTAAGGGACTGGATTGAAAAAGCAGAATTAATTAAGGCTATAGTAACCCCGAAGAATAAATCGCGTCATATTACTTCAAATAGACCTAATGCTTTATTAACACCACTGCCATCTGCGCAAGCTGATATTGATGAAATATCCTTATTTCGTAATAATTTAAGAGTTAAATTTAAAGAGTTGAAAGCAACAGAAAGAAAAAAAGTCGTGTTTGATATTTGTAGAGTGATATTTTGTCGCACAAATACAAGTAGTAGCTACATATTATTCAGGCATTATAAGTTATTAACATTATTCCTGACTTTTATGTCTTATTTCCCTAAAAATCGATGGTATGTGCGTATTAATGCGTCTAAAAAAGAAGATATTAAACTTTGGAAAAAAGCAGTAAAAGGCTGCAAGATGGAACTCAATACTGAATTTACTCAAGATAAACGGAATCCAAATGGACAAGTGAAATTACATTTATTAGCGAAGCAAGCACCACAAAAAGTAGCGCAAAATGAATGGAAAAAGTACTCAGTCAACACTATTAAATTTGTCATGCATATTATTGCTATCAGTGAATTAAGTACTGAAGAATTAGAGGCAATGATGATGTTATAGATTAAACTTCATCTATATGGTCTCTTAACGAAGCATCTTAAGCTATTAAATTAAAATATTTTAAAGCATGTGTTATTTGCTGTCCCTTATCGCGTAACAGGTAGCACGTTATGATTGATGAAAACAATAATATGGAATAATTAGGTGATTGTTAACTTCAAATCAAAAGTATTAGCGCAGTTATGGAGAGAAGGTAATGTTGCATTATCAGGTGGATTCCAAATAGAGGAATACAAACCTAATAATTGGTCGGTGACAGTAAAAGCGAATAACATTGAGTCTATTGGTAGTGGAACTTGCTTGTACGCTGGCGGTAATGCTCACGATGTTTATTTAAATGAATACAATTAGTGGGAGGCAATATGACCTTAATTAGAAGTAATAAATTACCTGTTAAACATGCTGGCTTAATATTTAATGAAAGAATATTAATTCGCCATAATATTTCACAAACACAAGCCGCTAAATTTCTACATATGAGTCGCAAGCAAGTATCTTTATTTGCTAACGGCAAAACATCTGTTTCGATATCCTTATCAAAAAAACTGGAAGTGGCAACAGGCATTAGTGCTGGATTTTGGTTAAATATTCAAAAGTCGTATGATTTATATATGGCGCGAAATGAAAAGGTTGAAGCTGAGCCAATGTATGCTTTTGGCTAACAAGGAGTGATTCTTTTATGACTTTTTTAATCAATTAATTAGTTAAAGCTACTATAAAGAGATTGAGTAAAATATAAGTTTTCCGCTATCCGTATTAACCAATATGCAAAAAGTGCATATTGGTTAAGTAGGCTACTAAACCTTGTAACGATATCTATGACGTTAAATCAAAATATCGACGGAGCTAATTGAGCTCTGATAAAAATAGCAGCGCAGTTATTATAGTGAGTAATCTTCGCTTCCTGTCATGATTCACTTAATTAAGTAACAAACGGTTAAGCTCAATTTCTAACATTGTTGCTAACTTTTTAAGTGGACAAGATTCATAAGGAAATCCCGCGTCAACTAATTTGTCTAATGCCCAATCACAAATAGCTTCTTGATTATTAGCTGAATTAACACCCAATAAATGCGCCACATTATGCTCATATTCGACAATATTCAAGAGCAAGCATAGTGATGATGACAAAACACGTGATTCACTAACTAATCGCTTTTTTAATTGTATTAAGTTGCCGTTCAATTTTATCATTTCATTATTGAACCGTGACATTTGTTGATTGTATTCTCTAATTTTAAAGTGTCCATTAATAATATCCATTAGAAATCACCTGTAGAGTTAATTAAACGTTCAAAAGCACTACCGTCTTGTCGAGTTAAGTTAGGTACATACCGGGAGTAAACTCGAAATAACATTTCGGTATTGGCATGCCCCATTTGCCGAGCAATCCATTCAGGATTTTCACCACTAGCAAGCCACAAAGTTGCTGCAGTATGTCTTGATTGATACGGGCTTCTAGCTCGAAGGCCTAAATGCCTAAGAAGAGGGTGCCATACACGTTTAGTGACATTATCTCCTAGCGGAGTACCAATATTGGTAGCAAAAACAAATTCAGTATTATTTGTTATTTCAGACTGTCGTTTTAATGCATCAAATACCGGTTGAGACATTTGTATTTCACGTTGGCTACCATCATTTTTTGTATAGGTAGACTCCCCTTTTAACCAACATTCACGTACTAAAATAAGACGACGTTCAAAGTCTATATAACGCCATTTAAGTCCATGAATTTCACCTGATCGCATACCAGTATAAAATCGTACTACATAATAATTTTTAAAATCACTACGTACTGTTGATACAATTGAATTAACTTCTTCTAGCGTAAAAGGCTCAATATCTTTTTTATCTTTCTTTAATGGTTTTATATTACGAAATGGTGAGGTAAAATCATACCTGTCGGCCGCTTCAGTAAATATCATTCTTAACACTTTCATGTGTCTATTAATGTAATCAGCTGAGAAACTATTACCTTTTTCGCACGTTACTTTGGTCAGTTGGGTGCGAAATAGCATTAAATCAGCTTTCTTGATTTGGCCGACATCTTTATCGCCAAAATAAGGAAGCAACCGGCGTTTAAGAATAAAATCAATCGTATGTTTATAGCTTTTACTCCAAGTAACGCATACTTCAGAAAACCAAATGGCTGAAAAATCTTCAAATGTCGGGGTACCATTAATATATTGTTGTAGCTTTTCCTCTTTTTTCTTAAACTTTTCCAACATTTTACTGTTAGGAAAATGCTGAGCATAATCAAACTGTGCTAATAAAATTTCAGCTGTAATGCGGTCTAGTACCTTTTTTAGTTTTTTCATATTTGCTGGCGTACTTACTAGAGCTGTTTGTTCTCTACAGCGAACTCCCTGATATATAAAGTCAAAGTACAGCTTTCCAGTTTCTTTTCGTTCTCTAATATGAGCCATGAGCAATACCCCCATTAGCCATTGGGATTGATAATGAGGATATCGAATCTTTGGCCATATCTTTTTGAATCATTTTCCAAAGATATAAAATTTTGCGGCCTCCAAATGGGCGAATATAGTGAATGCCCTCAATGAGTACAGAGTCTTTTAAACGCTCACGAATAGTACGTGCATCGTATTTCATCACTTGTGACAGCTCTTCGGTGGTTAGATATGTTTCATTATTCATAGCAGTTTCCTTTTTCAGGTGTTAGTCTAAGAGAATAAATGACGTTTAATAAGATTAAATGTCATTCTAGATAACATAATAACAGTTAAAATCAATTTAACAACACTTTTTGTCATTTAAAGTGACAAAAAGAGTCTTGAGGTATCAAAAAGTGATTAAATGTCATCTCGCTCGATTGATGGGCGAACATAAAATGAAAGTAATGGATGTGGCTCGTGAAACTGGTTTGAACAGAAATACCATTACGCTTTTATATAAAGAAACTGCACAGCGTGTAGATCTTGAAGCAATGGATAAGCTTTGCGATTTGTTTAATTGTGAAGTTCAGGACTTGTTTGAGAAAATCAAGTAAAAGGATAGTTAGTTTTAAATCTGCAGGTTTTATGAACAATAAAGTATTTTAAGATTTATCCAATAAATAAATTTATATTGCCTTTAGTCTTTTTACGCGGTAAAAATGTATCTACTCAATGGATGGTATTAAAGTACGGATATGTCAAAAGAAAATAATCAGCGTTTTACCTTTATAACTAACGTGGTTGGTTGGGAAGGACAAATAAACGCGACACATATCAGCAATAAGTTTCAATTATCAAGACAAGCGGCAAGTCATATCTTAAAGGAATATAGGAATGTATTTCCTGAAGCTTTACAATATGATGCCTCGCAAAAAGCTTATGTAGCAACAGACGACTTTAATAACAATTTTGCCACCAACGGTAACTTCAAATCACTCTCACAATATTTAACTGCAATCGAACGGACTGATAATATAAATGAGTCTATTACTAGCAGTATTATAGAAGTTGAAGCGCCATTACGGAATATCAATCCACTGCAAATCAGACCAATACTCAGAGCAATAAGAGAACAATCACAAATAGATATTGGTTACATATCACTTTCTAGCCCTGATTATCTAGACCGAATAATACAACCACATGCCTTAATATTTGACGGATTACGCTGGCACGTAAGAGCTTATTGTAATAAAAATTCGTCCTTCAGAGATTTCACTTTATCACGGTTTAATGGTGAAGCAACGTTTGAAGGCAAAGCAACACATAATGCAGCAGAAGATGAAAGGTGGAATACAATAGTTGATGTTGTTATCGAAGCCGACTCAAGATTAAGTGACTCACAAAGACGCATAATAGAACAAGACTTTCAAATGCAGCAAGGCCAAAAAACCATTCCAACTCGTGCAGCGTTAGTGAATTATTTACTTCGACGATTACACCTCGACAGCTACAAAAACACCCCTGAAGAACAACAAATAGTACTAACTAAAGAAAGCAGAAAAGCAATAACCCCTTATTTACCAAAACCTGTATAAATTGTTTACATGTTATAAATACCAGTATTGAGCAAAAAATCTGAATAGTTAATATAGGTTAACCAAAAAATGTTGTGCAAATAAATAACCAATAATCATTGGTATGCCTTATGAATCGGTAGAGGAAATATGGAAACATTAAAGTCATCGGATTTAAAAAGTATATTACACTCAAAAAGAGCGAATATGTTTTATCTTGAATACTGTCGGGTTATGCAAAAAGATGGACGTGTTTTATACCTTACTGAAAGCATGGCGAACAAAAGCCAAGAAAACCAATATTTCAATATTCCTATCGCCAATACTACCGTAATCCTATTGGGTAATGGTACTTCAATTACGCAAGCTGCCATGCGAATGCTTGCTCAAGCAGGTGTAATGGTTGGCTTTAGCGGTGGTGGTGGCACACCACTGTACATGGCAAATGATGTCGAACAACCAATAGAGTGGTTAACACCACAAAGTGAATACCGTCCAACTGAATATTTACAAGGTTGGATGGGCTTTTGGTTTGATGATGAAAAACGCTTAACAGCCGCCAAAATGATTCAAAACGCACGCATTGAATACCTAACTAGAATTTGGCAAAAAGACAAAGACCTCAAGCAAAACGGTTTTGAACTATCAGGTTTAGAAAGTGCGCTTGCTACGTTTAATCAACGTACTGAAAAAGCCATAAAACAAAGTGAATTACTATTAACCGAAGCACAGCTTACCAAAGCGCTTTATAAATTTGCCGTCAACGCGACTGGCACAGCATCATTTAAACGTCAACATGACTCTACTGACCTTGCTAACGACTTTTTAAATCACGGTAATTACCTCGCTTACGGCTTAGCCGCTAGTACCTTATGGGTGTTAGGCATTCCACATGGCTTTGCCGTAATGCATGGCAAAACAAGACGTGGCGCATTAGTGTTTGACGTTGCCGATTTAATAAAAGACACACTCGTTCTACCGTGGGCATTTATTTGCGCCAAAGAGAATGCCACAGAGCAAGAATTTAGACAGCAAATATTACAAGCTTTTACCGACCACAAATCACTTGATTTCATGTTTGATAAAGTAAAAGAAATAGCCTTAGCTGAGTTTGTTAATGAAGATAATATTAACAACGAGAGCACATCACTATGATGGTCACTTTTGTTAGCCAGTGTGAAAAGAATGCACTGAAAAAAACACGTCGTGTACTCGATGCGTTTGCCAACCGCATTGGTGATAACACGTGGCAAACCATCATCACTGAAGATGGCCTATTAACCGTAAAGCGAATGCTGCGCCAAACGGCAAGTAAAAGCACTGCGGTAAGTTGTCATTGGATACGTTCAAGATCACGTAGCCAGTTTATTTGGGTAGTGGGGAATAAAAGTAAGTTTAATGAGCAGGGCATAGTGCCTGTAAATAGTACGAGAAAAAACTTGTTAAACAGTGAAATAGAAAATGATTGGAAATACCTACCGTTAATTAAATCACTCACAGCACTTTCAGCGCTACTTCATGATTGGGGAAAAGCGTCTCGTTTATTTCAAGAGAAGCTAAATCCTAACAGTAAAAATAAATTTAAAGGTGATCCGTTAAGGCATGAATGGATTTCTGTTTTATTACTTAATGCCTTAGTAAATAGTCAAAATGATGAAACATGGTTAACCGAGTTAGCGCAAAACGGTTTTACTGAATCACAGTTAAAAGCAACGATTAAAGTTGAAAACATTAAACCGTTAGATAAATTACCTAACGCAGCCAAACTGTTAGCTTGGTTAATTGTATCTCATCATCGCTTACCATATATAAAAAGTGATTGGCGTGATGAAAAATCGCCTGACTTATCTTCAATGCTCAAACGCATAACTCAAAAATGGGGATATGAAAACCAAATAGACCCCACAGAATACAACAAACGCGTAAAATATTGTTTTGAATTTCCTAATGGTTTGTTATCCGAATCAACACAGTGGACTCAAAAAATAAAACGTTGGGCAACTAGCCTACTAAATAATTTACCTTTACTTGAATCAGCGATGAAAGACGGTAGTTATCGTTTGGTATTACACCATACGCGTTTGTGTTTAATGTTAGGTGATCACTTTTATTCATCACAAGATGCCGCCAAAAATTGGAAAAATAGCACAGGACTATTCGCTAATACTGACCGAAATACCCGCGAGCTAAAGCAAAAGCTTGATGAACACTTGGTAGGCGTGGCAAAAAACGCCTTAGACACAGCACATTTATTACCCACATTTGAAAAAGAACCACCCGCTGCAACCGATATTCAAGTATTAAGAAAAGCGAGTCCCACAGCATTCAAATGGCAAGATAAAGCTGTCACTAAAATTAATGACTGGAAAACACAACAAGACAAAAAAGTATCAGGTTTTTTCGCGGTAAACATGGCAAGTACAGGTTGTGGTAAAACCTTTGCCAACGCTAAGGTTATGCGTACGTTATCGTCTGATGGCAAAAGCTTACGTTATATTCTTGCGCTGGGGTTACGTACATTAACGTTGCAAACAGGTGATGAATACCGTGACCGAATAGGTTTAACCAATGAAGACCTTGCGGTATTAATAGGCTCAAGGGCGGTTGCTGAACTGCATAATCAACGAGAAATTAAACAAGATGAAATTACTGACGAGGTGTTAGGGTCTGAATCCCAAGAAGCCTTATTAGATGAATTTATTGATTATGATTGTGAAATACCTGAAGAAGGGCTAAGTACCGTATTAACATGCACTAAAGATAAACAGTTTTTATATGCGCCAGTGCTGGCGTGCACCATTGACCACTTAATGGCGGCAACAGAAACAAAGCGTGGCGGACGCTATATTTTGCCTAGTCTACGGTTAATGTCTTCTGATCTTGTTATTGATGAAATAGATGATTTTACTGGTGATGATTTAATTGCAATCGGCAGACTTATTCACTTAGCAGGCATGTTAGGTAGAAAAGTAATGATTTCATCGGCAACTATCCCACCAGATTTAGCGTTAGGTTATTTCAATGCTTACCAAAAAGGCTGGCAAATATTTACCAAAAGTCGAGACGCATCAAAAGCTGAAATAGGTTGCGCATGGATAGACGAATTTACCACACACGTTCATAGCATCAATGTGATACAAAGCAACGGAACACAAAGTCATAACGCCCTTGAACAATACCAAGCTAATCACAGCAACTTTATAGATAAACGTGTTAACAGCCTAAATAAACAGGTCGCTATACGTAAAGCCGACATTGTTCCTTGTCCATTATTATCAGAGCAAGTTTCACCCTCTGAAAATGAAACCGAAGAAAGTAAACAATCTCATTACTTTTCAACCGTAAAGCGAGCGATTTTAGCTAAACATCAACAGCATCATAGTATTGATGATAAAACAGCAATCAAGGTTTCATTTGGCGTTGTTCGCGTAGCTAATATTTCGCCTTGTGTAGAACTAACCAAATACTTATTACAAGCCGATTACCCGCAAGATACTCAAGTAAAAGTAATGGCATATCATAGCCAACAAGTATTGTTACTGCGCCATGAACAAGAAAAGCACCTTGATGCCGTATTAAAAAGAAAAGAAAAAGTTGGAGAGCCTCAACAAGCATTTTCCAACCCCATTATCCGCAATCACCTCGACTTATGTGCAAAAAAGTCATGCGTTAAAAATAATATCCGTATTAACAATGTACTCTTTATTTTAGTGGCAACGCCTGTTGAAGAAGTCGGGCGAGATCATGATTTTGATTGGGCAATTATTGAACCATCATCTTATCGCTCCATTGTACAGCTAGCTGGGCGTGTACGCCGACATAGATCGGAAGAAGTTGCATTAGCCAATATTGGTGTAATGCAATATAACCTTAAGGCATTTAAGGTTAATGATAAGCAAGATGGTAAGTATTTCATTAAACCAGGTTATGAAGATGGTTGGGCTAAAACACTACACAGCCACAACCTTAATAAATTAGTGAATGAAGTACGTATTAACAAAAGTTTAAATGCCATTCCTAGGATAAAAATACCTACCCAAACAGATAAGCAGTTATTAGCGTTTATGGAGCATAAGGTAACCGCGCAACAACTCACAAACTTTTCTGCATTTGGCGCAAACACCTTACAAGGTTATTTAACTGAAACATGGTACTTAACAGCTTTACCGCAAGTATTAACCCCTTTTAGAAAAAGTGAGCCGAGCATTAATTTATTCTTGTTTTATAACGAGAATGAAGATACCTGTTATTTCACTGAAAAAGATGGGGCAGGTAAACCTTTGTTAGATATAAATTATCAGGCTATCAATCGAGAAAATATACACAATATTAAGCAAGTAGCATTAACAGAACAACAGCAGGAAAACTTATGGTTTGAACGTAATTACCAACAGTTATTAGCAAATTACATCAGTGAACCTTGGTTAGCAACGCGAAAACGAGTGTCATTGCGTTATGGGGAGATAAATATGGTAGAGCGTGAAAATGCACAGTATGAATATAACGACCAGTTTGGGTTAGTTAAAGTAAATAAGAAAGGAGGTTAATAATGCTAGATCCTACAATACAAAATTACTTTTCTGAACGAAAAGAAGCGTGGTTAAAAAAGAATGTGAAAGCAGTAATGCAAGATCATGAAATTGCTGAAATGGAGCAACAGTGTGAGCAGCAATTTTCATTAAATGAATGGTTACCTAATGCAGCGAAGAGAGCGGGGCAAATATCTATGTCTACTCACCCTTGCACCTTTAGCCATCCTAGCGCGAGAAAAAATAAAAATGGTTATGTTTCTTCTGTTTTAGCTGAAATAGACAGAATTGAAGATGGTTACTTAAAAACAGGTAATGTGTCTGTTGCTACTGATGCATTAGGTAATGCTGCCGCACTAGATGTATATAAATTTTTAACCTTAGTAATGCAAGACGGTGAAAATTTACTTAATCATATTCAACAAGAAACTGATTTAGCACAAGCATTATTAACAATTAAATCTGCTAAATATCAAGAGCTAAGAAATGGCTTTTTAGCTATGGTTGAAGGCGCAACAGAAAGTATTACTAGCTCTAAAATAAAACAAGTATATTTCCCTGTTGACGATGATTATCACCAACTATCACTGCTAACTAATTCAGGCATGGTTTATCAATTGCGTTCTCGTTTAGATAAATTACGTTTTTCAGAAGAAGTGAAAGAACTTCGTGATAAAAAACGTAAAAACGAATTTAGCGAGCAAGGTTATAGTGAAATATATGGCTTAACCACCATAGGTTATGGTGGAACAAAGCCACAAAATATAAGTGTTTTAAATAATCAAAATGGCGGTAAAGCACACCTTTTATCGTCGTTACCACCGAGTATTGAAAAGCGAAATATTCACTTTCCTAAAAGTGATTTTTTTACAGAGTCATTTAAAAAATATGAATATGTTATTCAATTCAAAGCACTGCATAACGTGTTTCTGGATACACGCAATAATATCAACATTCGTGATGCGCGTGATCGCTACCTTCAACAGATAATAGATTTACTGATTGAAAAAATGTGGGCGGTTCGAGCAGTTTCACAAGCGCAATACCACGGACAAACATCTTCACTGTCAAGTACACAACGTACTTGGTTACATGATGACTTTGCTGATGAAAGAGAAAAATCAGAGCAATGGCTAAATTCACTTATCACTGAAATATCTGCATGGTTATTGCGTAGTTATGAAAAAGTGTTAGATAAAAAAGCAATCAAATTAGGCGAGGCGGAACGTTTACACTTTGCCGAAGTGATTGAACGTAATAAGGAGTTTTTTAAATGAACAAGTTAAAACGATTATTGTTATTACCTCATATAAAAGTACATAACGCTAATGCACTTTCTAGCCCGTTTACTATTGGCTTTCCTGCCATGACGGCATGGCTTGGCGCGGTACACGCACTGCAACGAAAGTTAAATGCGCAAGGTTATAGTGATATTAAATTTAATAGCGTTGCTGTGGTTAACCATCAATGTGACTTACAAACCCATAAAGGTGTTGATGACTTTGTACATTCAATTATTGGTACGGGTAACCCGTTAGATAAAACAGGCGCAAGAAGTGCTTTTATTGAAGAAGCACGTTGTCATTTAGCTGTGTCATTAGTCATTGAATACACAGGCATTGAAAAAGACGATGAAGAAACGTTGCAAGAAAAAATTACCCATTTACTTAACAGCAACATGAAAATGGCTGGCGGTGATATTTTAACGTTTAAAGCACCGCAGTTTTTCAAAGTTGAAAAGGGTAATACAGCAGACCTTATTACGTTAACACGAAAGCTTATGCCGGGTTATGCCTTAATTGAACGCCGAGATTTAATGATTGAGGCAATGAAAGCAGGGCAAGACGCGATGGATGCTTTGTTAGACAGCCTTGTTATTCACCACGAATGTACAAAACAGCAACATGAAAATGATGAAGTTATTCAGTGGACGAGTAAGCGAAAAAATAAAGGTTGGATTGTACCCATAGCAGCAGGTTTTCACGGTTTAACGGATTTAGGCGAAGCCAAAAATCAACGAGATCCAAATACAGCGCACCGCTTTGCTGAAAGTGTGGTAACGCTAGGAGAATTTAAAATGCCTCATAACATTAAATCAATTGATGAAATATTGTGGCGCTATCAAACAGACCAAACCAATAATTTGTATCTTTGTGCTCAAATTCAAAAAACAGCTCAAACAGAAGAAGAAATTGAAAACGCGTATTACGCATAACTTAATTTATTAAAAAGGAAATTATCATGGCTAAAAATCAAGATACCGCATCAGTATTGGCATTTGAAAAAAAATTAGTACCATCAGATGGTTATATGTATGGCACACAATGGGAAGAACGAAATAAAAGTAGTAACCAGATTTCGTTAAAGCTCATTGAAAAGTCAGTGCGCGGTACTATTTCAAACCGCTTAAAAGCAGCAATTAAAAGCGATCCTGTAAAATTAAACGCCGAAGTAGAAAAAGCTAACTTACAAACAGTCGACAGCTGTGCACTTGCACCAGAGCAAGATACTTTAAAACTGCACTTTACCTTAAAAGTGTTAGGCGGCGTACAAAATCCTTCAGCCTGTAACAACGCATTATTTAAAGAAAGCTACAGTAAAGCGGTATCAGCTTATGTTGAAAAAGAAGGTTTTAAAGAATTAGGAAAACGCTATGCACTTAATTTAGCGAATGCACGTTTTTTATGGCGTAATCGCGTTGGTGCTGAAAATATAGAAGTACAAGTAAACGCATTAAATAAAAATAGCAAACAATCATGGGTGTTTGACGCAACGCAATTTAGCACGCGTCATTTTAATCATGATGACAAACAAGTTGCTGAATTGGGCGAACGTATCGCTGCAGCGTTATCAAGTGCGGATGATTTTTTAATGTTGGAAGTTAATTGTTTTGTGCAGGTAGGCAAGGCGCAAGAAGTCTACCCAAGTGAAGAGTTAGTGCTTGATAAAGGTAAAGGTAAAAAAAGTAAAATCCTTTATTCAGTGCACAACATTGCCGCCATGCACTCGCAAAAACTAGGTAATGCATTGCGCAGTATCGATACTTGGTATCCAGAATTTGATGATGCAGAAAAAACAGCAGGGCCTATCGCAATAGAACCTTATGGTGCAGTCACCAATTTAGGAAAAGCGTACAGAACCCCTAAAGATAAACAAGATTTCTACACCTTTTTTGATAAATGGGCACGCGGCACAGAGTTAGATCGAGTGGAAGATGAGCATTATGTTATGGCTATTTTATTACGTGGCGGTGTGTTTGGGGAAAGCGACAAGTAGTCTTTATTTCATATAGGAAGAAAGAAAATGAAATATTATCTCGATATAACCTTACTGCCTGAAGCCGACATCACCCTTGGTTTCATTTGGCAAAAGGTGTACCAACAAGTGCATATTGCCTTAGTTGATAACAAAGTGGCAGATAATGAGTCGGCTATAGCCGTTAGTTTCCCTCATTATAATGCTGAAAAAAGAGCTGAGCAAGCGTTTCCGTTAGGCAATCAATTAAGATTACTGGCAAATACAGAGTCGCAATTAACTGAACTAAACATAGCTAAGTGGCTTAATCGCTTTGAAGATTACGTGCATATAAAATCAATAAAACCCGTACCAGAAAAGGTGACACATGCGAGTTTTGTTAGAGTGCAAGTGAAAGGTGAAGCGCGTATAGAAAAAGATATGCTCAGCAAAGCGCAGCGTTGGTCTGAAAAATCTGGACAACCGCTTGATATTTGTTTAGCCGAGCTTGAAAAAAGCAAACCTAAAGCGAATAACAACGCACCTTTTATTTGGTTAGAAAGCCAAGAAACGAAACAACGTGATTTAGCTAGCAGTAGAAAATTCCCACTGTTTATCAAAAAGGTAGAGGTTGCCGAGCAACAATTTGGAAAGTTTAATTGTTATGGTTTGAGTGTAAATCATAACCATAAAGGAAAACTGGTAAGTATTCCCCAGTTTTAACCTTAATTTTTGCTCTTTAAAAATTAGAAACTAAAACAACAAGTTATAACAAACGATAAAAACAAGGTAAAAATTCATATTTTACTTTAATCAATTGTTGTAACTTGTTTTTTGCGTGATATTCTATTGTTCACTGCCACACAGGCAGCTTAGAAAGATTCTAAAAGTCGCAGCTTAGTTTTAAGCAAGTTCACTGCCACACAGGCAGCTTAGAAATAACAACAAATACATTAATTTATTGTGAGCTAGTTCACTGCCACACAGGCAGCTTAGAAAGAGCCAATACCAGTATCAAGGAAATTGCTACCGTTCACTGCCACACAGGCAGCTTAGAAAATTCCAGAACCTGACTTATCATCAGGTGAGGTGTTCACTGCCACACAGGCAGCTTAGAAAATTTAATACACCGTAACTGGTACAAGGCAATAGTTCACTGCCACACAGGCAGCTTAGAAAATCATAGTGGTTTGAACTTTTGGATTGTTTATGTTCACTGCCACACAGGCAGCTTAGAAAGCCGCCAGCACTCGTCCACTCAGGAACTATGTGTTCACTGCCACACAGGCAGCTTAGAAATGTAGAAGTGTGATTAAAGCAGTTGGTAATGGGTTCACTGCCACACAGGCAGCTTAGAAAGCGTCAGACTTTTTTATGTCTTCAATTTTTAAGTTCACTGCCACACAGGCAGCTTAGAAAAGCGCGAAAAACTAGCACAAAGGCAGCGCGAAGTTCACTGCCACACAGGCAGCTTAGAAAGGGCAATACATCACAAAGCACAAACGCTTTTAGTTCACTGCCACACAGGCAGCTTAGAAATGTACATGATCAAAGGCTTTTTTGTTGCTTGCGTTCACTGCCACACAGGCAGCTTAGAAATCACCAATTAGAGCGGTTAAATTCTCTATCATGTTCACTGCCACACAGGCAGCTTAGAAATGACAACAAAGACATTAATTTATTGTAAGCTAGTTCACTGCCACACAGGCAGCTTAGAAATGTTAGCGCAATGATTGATTGAGCCACATCGAGTTCACTGCCACACAGGCAGCTTAGAAAAGTATGGAATCGATGTAATATCACCTTCGCCTGTTCACTGCCACACAGGCAGCTTAGAAATGTCCAATAGCGCACCGAGCCGTCAGGATATTGTTCACTGCCACACAGGCAGCTTAGAAATGAACATTTTGATTATAACGGCTACCCTAAACGTTCACTGCCACACAGGCAGCTTAGAAAGCGTCGTCTAGCGTTACTGTAACTGCTGTTTCGTTCACTGCCACACAGGCAGCTTAGAAACATACGATGTGAAATTTAACACTGATGGATCTAGTTCACTGCCACACAGGCAGCTTAGAAAGCCTTAAACGCGCCCGAATCACTAAAGCCGCTGTTCACTGCCACACAGGCAGCTTAGAAATCACATTCTTCGCGTTCAATATCCATTTCTTCGTTCACTGCCACACAGGCAGCTTAGAAAGTAGCAAAGTCTGTTTCAATGATATCAAAAGAGTTCACTGCCACACAGGCAGCTTAGAAACTGCTAGCGCGTTAACACTGGGAGATCTGCATGTTCACTGCCACACAGGCAGCTTAGAAAGCTAAATCATAAGCGTATATAGCATCAGTGGTGTTCACTGCCACACAGGCAGCTTAGAAATGTTTTGTTGTACGTAAAGCCACCAACGAGAAGTTCACTGCCACACAGGCAGCTTAGAAACCATAGGAGTAACATTTAACAATGATGGTTCAGTTCACTGCCACACAGGCAGCTTAGAAAATGGCAGGGGTTAACTGCATCAATGTTGCAAAGTTCACTGCCACACAGGCAGCTTAGAAAATTATTGAAATGGCCGTTAAGTTTGCGGCTCTGTTCACTGCCACACAGGCAGCTTAGAAAATTCTTTCGCGCGGCTTCTGCTTTTTCATTTTGTTCACTGCCACACAGGCAGCTTAGAAACGTTGGGAATGAAGAGTAATACTATAGAAGACGTTCACTGCCACACAGGCAGCTTAGAAAAATAGTCAGACCTATACTAAACTTATTACTAAGTTCACTGCCACACAGGCAGCTTAGAAAAGAGCTTACGAGCTTACACAGAGAATACCGCGAGTTCACTGCCACACAGGCAGCTTAGAAATAGCCCCGTAAACGGGGCTTTTAATTCAACTTGTTCACTGCCACACAGGCAGCTTAGAAATCTTAGAAGACTTGGAACCCCAAAACGTCTTTGTTCACTGCCACACAGGCAGCTTAGAAAATGCCAAAGTTGCTTTGTTATCGCAAGCAACAGTTCACTGCCACACAGGCAGCTTAGAAATAATAATAGGAATAAAAGGAGGCTATCAGTACGTTCACTGCCACACAGGCAGCTTAGAAACCTCCCCTAACTCTACCCAATAATCGTACCAAGTTCACTGCCACACAGGCAGCTTAGAAATTGGACGTGATCAAAAGCTTTTTTATTGCTTGGTTCACTGCCACACAGGCAGCTTAGAAATTCATAGTATCCAATGATAAAATAGTCATTGTGTTCACTGCCACACAGGCAGCTTAGAAAGTTGAGACTTTCTTTCAATTTTAAATAGTTGAGTTCACTGCCACACAGGCAGCTTAGAAATGTAACCAGTCCTACAGTGGCATTAAAACTAAGTTCACTGCCACACAGGCAGCTTAGAAACTAGAAAGCAAAACAATAAATAATAAAAAGATGTTCACTGCCACACAGGCAGCTTAGAAATTTTCACAGTTTATTGTTTTAAAGTTGTAATCGTTCACTGCCACACAGGCAACTTAGAAATCAAAACACGGGAGCTGTGTTGATGAGTAATTGTTCACTGCCACACAGGCAGCTTAGAAAACAATAACCGTTATGTTTTACCTTTCGATGAAGTTCACTGCCACACAGGCAGCTTAGAAAACAACGGTATGCAATAGGATCTACTTCTTTTAGTTCACTGCCACACAGGCAGCTTAGAAAACTAAAATCGTGAACCATTTTTGACGCTTCATGTTCACTGCCACACAGGCAGCTTAGAAATAAAAGGTGCTAGTATAAAAGAGTTAACCACGGTTCACTGCCACACAGGCAGCTTAGAAAACATTAAGATCTTTAATAATATCAATACATAGGTTCACTGCCACACAGGCAGCTTAGAAATGTGCAGAATCGAGCCCAAACTGATAACCCCAGTTCACTGCCACACAGGCAGCTTAGAAATGTACAGAATCGCGCCCATACACCCATTCCCAGTTCACTGCCACACAGGCAGCTTAGAAATTGTTAGTGGCTCTAAATTATCAGGCTCACAGGTTCACTGCCACACAGGCAGCTTAGAAACTAAACATGCATTAGTAATGGTTAAGGAATCAGTTCACTGCCACACAGGCAGCTTAGAAATAGCAGTGTAGGTATTGTTTGCGGTGTTGGTGGTTCACTGCCACACAGGCAGCTTAGAAATCCACCGTATATAGTGGTGATAGCTTTTATATGTTCACTGCCACACAGGCAGCTTAGAAAAGCCCAACAGGGTTAGCTTTCAACAGCGACGGGTTCACTGCCACACAGGCAGCTTAGAAAAAAAAGCACCCCGTAATACGAAACTGCAATTTGTTCACTGCCACACAGGCAGCTTAGAAAGCCATCTAAGTCAATTTTTACGCGCGAGAAATGTTCACTGCCACACAGGCAGCTTAGAAATGACTTTGTTCTTAGAACTCCATCGTCAGATAGTTCACTGCCACACAGGCAGCTTAGAAATTTAAAAAGTAGCTATAAAATAATTATCTCTTGTTCACTGCCACACAGGCAGCTTAGAAAAAGGCGCACAAATGCAGCTCATAAGAATTAGCGTTCACTGCCACACAGGCAGCTTAGAAAAAATGCTTCGCTTATTAGCTTTGTATGGGCCTGTTCACTGCCACACAGGCAGCTTAGAAATGCTAAATTAGATATTGTTGCTAGTTGGTTTTGTTCACTGCCACACAGGCAGCTTAGAAAACATAAGCGACCACGGAAACGAAATATTAAGTGTTCACTGCCACACAGGCAGCTTAGAAAACATTAAGATCTCTAATGATACTAATACATAAGTTCACTGCCACACAGGCAGCTTAGAAATAGCCACCGCTATGGGCGGGTTCTTATCATTGGTTCACTGCCACACAGGCAGCTTAGAAATCCCACCAACTCTAATCAATAATCGTACCAATGTTCACTGCCACACAGGCAGCTTAGAAATAACAGATAACCTCATTAAAAGGTAAATAGTAGTTCACTGCCACACAGGCAGCTTAGAAAAGTTTCACTCCTTTAGCTGTATTTATTGAGTAGTTTTTATCATTTGGCACGGATTTGTCACAAACCTGTCACAGGCATAAAAATTGGTTTTGTGACGAGTAAAAGTAACGGTCACTAAAGGTAGTGTTAATTGATTTGAAAATTATAGGAATTAATAAGATATTTATTTCTGATTACTCGCAGAGGCAAGTAATGGCGCACCATGCAGGAGTCGAACCTGCTACCTCGCCCTCCGGAGGGGCGCGCTCTATCCAAGTGAGCTAATGGTGCATATTACACTTTTTGACTGTTACCCCATGTGACACTTCTGGAGGTGACTGCTGCCTCCGGAGGGGCACGCTCTATCCAGCTGAGCTAATGGTGCATATTACTAATATTAACTATTTTCTTCAGTGTTCTCTTTTAAAATAACTGTAAACACTGAAGAAGAGGTTTATCGCGCTAGGCTTTTGATAGCATACGATAAGCGCGGAAATACTATAGCTAATAAGCGAGTTTGTCTAGGGATGAGTATGAATATTTCCGCATTACATTCAATACAGCTTTATCTAGAGAGTATAAGGCAACGATATTGATGTACTTTAATGGTAAAAATGCCTAAAGTAGTCATTATATTTACAATACACTATTGAATAGTTACTATTTTATGATGATGAAAATGTACATATCTTATTTCTTCCAACGCCAGTTATTAAAAATGCTTAATAACAAAGTCTTTAGTCTGCTTTTATTTTCTTGCTGTGTTACCACGGTACAGGCTTCATCCTCAGAAGGTTATCAGTTAACAACAATTGAGGCCGAGCCCTACACACAAGTGATACAACGAACAGGTAAGGTTGATTTTGCCCGAGTTGTAAACCTTTCTTTTAAAACAGCAGGCTTTTTAACAGAGTTGAATGTTGATGAAGGTGAGGTATTTAATAAAAATCAATTACTTGCCGCTTTAGATACGTCTGAGTTATTAGCCGACAAAAATGCAACTTATTCACGCTTATTACAAGCTAAACGTAATATAGATCGTGTTAAAGTTTTGCTAGAAAAAAATCTCAGCTCACAACGAGATTTAGATGATGCATTAACCGCTGTTGAAACCACAAGGGCAGCCTACAACGTCGCTTCTTATAACTTGAATAAAGCGCAAATATTAGCACCTTTTGACGGCGTAGTAATTCAACGTAGTACTGATTTAGGTGAGCTACAAGCCCCAGGTGTAAGTGCATTACAGGTCGCAACCTTGTCTAAAAATCTTATTGCCAGTGTTTCTTTAACAGGTGAGGAAATATCTTTAGTACATTTGAATCAAAAAGTGAAAGTTAATTTAGCTTATGCTGGGTTAGTAAATGGTAAAATAAGTAAAATTCCCGCCATCGCTGATAGTCGAAATCACCTATTTACTATTGAGGTATCTTTAGAAGAAACCAATCTGACTAAACCATTGATTGTTGGACAAATAGCTAAAATACTTATTTATGCAAAAAGTCAAAATTATATCTATCGTCTACCAATCGCAGCTCTCAATGCAGTGAATGAACAAGGGCAAGCGTTGATTACCATTGAAAGAAATAACGTACCTGAGCAACAGGCTTTTGCTATTCATAAACTAGACAATGATTTTATTTACTTAACAGCCCAAGAAAACTCAGCGGCATTAGATGTTATTACTCAAGGGTGGAATAATTCCTCTCTTATTTCTACTAAAAAGTAAGCATAATGAAGTTACCTAATTTAGCGATTAAAAACGCACAATTTACCTTGACGATAGTTGTATTACTGGTGCTTGTTGGCATTGTGTCATATTTGAATATGCCACGAAGTGAAGATCCGCAATTCGATATTCCTATTACTTTGATTGAAGTTATTTATCCTGGTGCATCACCAAGGGATATTGAAACTCTAGTGGTTGATCCTCTTGAAGAGGAATTTGCTGATATTGAGAATATAAAGCAAGTTGAATCACAAATAAAAAATGATGGTGCTCGTATTGAAATTAAATTTCAGTATGGCGCGGATCCTGAATTGGCTTTCAATAAAATACAATTGGCGGTTTCTTCTGTTAAACCGTCTTTACCTGAAGGCGTACAAGATTTACTGGTATTAAAGGCAACGCCTACAGCCGTCGCTGTTGTGCAGCTAGCTTTATGGACTGAGCCTGCTGATTACAAGCAAATGGAGTTTTATGCAAAACTTTTAGAGAAACGCTTGGAAACCATCAGTAGTGTGAAAAAAGCCGATATATGGGGATATCCACAGCAAATTGTGGCGGTTGATCTCAATTTAGATCTACTTTTACATCATAAAGTTTCTACCACGCAAGTCATGCAAGTGTTGCAAGGACGGGCAATTAATATTACTCCTGGTTTCGTCGATGCGAATACGCGTCGATTTAATGTGAAAACTAGTGGGAATTTTGAAAAAATTGCTCAATTAGAAGATACCATTATCCTTTCTAATGATGATTTTGTGTTACGCCTTAAAGATATTGCCAAGGTTAGTTTTAATAGCCAAGACCCTAGTTATTTAGCTTACTATGATAATAAACCGGTAATTTTTGTTACGGTTGAACAACGTATGAATACGAATATCTTTTCATTAACACAAGCCATCCAGCAAGAAGTCGCATTATTTAAAGAGACTGTTCCGCCAGAATTGAAAATGGAAGTGCTATTTGAGCAAGCGCAAAGTGTTGAAAGCAGAGTTAATGGCTTTTTTGATAACCTTTGGCAGGGGCTTGTACTCGTTGGTATTTTATCGCTGTTATTTTTGGGGTTGAGAGAAGCATTAGTGGTGATGATCGCTATTCCTCTTTCGTTTGTTATTGCTATTGGCTGGTTAGATTTTGCTGGATTTGGTTTGCAGCAAATGTCGATTGTCGGACTTATTATTGCGTTGGGGCTTTTGGTTGATAATGCCATTGTTGTAACAGAGAGTATCCACCGAGAAAGAAAAAATCATAAATCACTTAGAGACGCTGCGGCTGCAGGCGCAAGTAAAGTGGGTTGGGCGGTTTCAAGTGGAACGGTTACCACCATGCTGGCATTTTTACCTATGCTAATGCTAGCCAGTGATACTGGTGACTTTATTCGCTCTATGCCTGTTACAGTGGTTCTAGTGTTATTAGCTTCATTGTTAATTGCACTCACATTTACACCGCTTTTAGCGAGTAAATTTTTATTACCTCATAACAATGAAGAAGCTAACGTAAATAAAAAAATAAAAACTCTACAACATTATATCAACAATTTTGCTGAAAATTTTTATGTGACTTGGTTGCAAAAACTTTTTCGATTAAAGTTGGTAGTTATTGCTGTTGCCATCGCAAGTTTAATTGCCATGTTGTCACTTTTTTCTGAGGTAGGTTTAAGTTTATTTCCTAAAGCAGAAAAACCGATGATTTTAATCGATGTGGAAACACCGCCTAACTCATCATTAGCTTATACCAATAACGTGATGCAAAAAATGACTCACTTTATTGAAGAACAAGCGCTAGTTGAAAAAGTAGCGCTGAATGTCGGAAGCTCTAATCCGCGTATTTACTATAATGAAATTCCTAAACGTGGTGTAGTTAAATATGGGCAAATACTTGTCGTATTAACTGAATTTGAACCTGATGCAGTTGAAGGGCTTGTCAGCACTTTACGTACTGAGTTTGACCGTTGGCAACAGGCAAAAATCACCATAAAAGAATTTACTCAAGGTCCGGTGACCGATCAACCTATTGCTATTCGTTTGATTTCTGAATCTTTAGCCGACTTAGAGCGTGTCGCCAAAGATTTAGAAAGTAAAATGGCGCAAACCGAAGGAACTATTAATATTGATAATCCAATCGGTGTGGCAAATACAGAGCTCAATTTACAAATTGATTATGATAAAGCTGGTTTATCTAATATAGATATTAATGCGTTAGATAACACCCTTCAGTCTGTTTTAACCGGTACTTATGTTGGTCGTTTTAATGACACTAATGGTGAAAATTACCCTATTTTAGTGCGCAATAAAAATCCTGACATCAATACATTGTCAGATGTTTATGTGACCAGCTTAACGGGACAACAAATACCATTAATGCAAGTGGTTGATACGAAATTACAAAAAGGGCAAACAGATTATTTTCATTATCAAAAACTACGTATGGCGAAAGTATCTGCTGATGCCGCCCCTGGTTATTCAGTTAACGCCCTTACTGCAGAGTTTGTTCAATACATAGAAGAGTATGATTTACCGTTAGGTATGTACTACATCTTAGGAGGGGAAGAAGAGTCTAGACAAGAGTCTTTCGCGGGCTTAACGCAAATTATGTTAATTACTGCTATTGGTATTTTTGCGGTGTTAGTACTGCAATTTAAATCTTTTTTACAGCCATTAATTATCTTTAGTTCTATTCCTTTTGCTATGGCGGGATCTGTTATTGGTTTGTACTTAACCGGACTTTCTTTTTCTATGATGGCATTTATTGGCCTGATTAGTTTATTTGGCATTGTGGTTAATAACGCTATTATTTTAATTGATAGTGCTAATAGAAATTTGGCAGAAGGGTTAAACAAACAGCAAGCAGTGCTAAAAGCGAGCGCTACTCGTTTTACACCAATATTACTAACAACACTAACGACTATCGGCGGGTTAATTCCACTAACTTTGTATGGCGGTGGTTTGTGGCAACCTTTAGGTGTTGTTCTTATTTCAGGGCTCTGTATATCAGCCATTTCAAGTTTTATATTAGTGCCGGTGTTAACAGAGTTATTCACTCGTTCAAACACTCAGCAACATATTGTTCAGGAAATAAAAAACTAACTTATGGAAATGTATACGGTAGGTATCTGGGGTTATAGCTTTGCGAGTATTGCCTATGTTCTGTTTTCTTTGCTCATCATTGGCGCCCATAATAAGTCGAGTATCGCTAAGTGGTTATTGTTTAGCGCATTAATGGCGGCAATAGCTAATATTATTGGCGCATTACAGGTAAGTTTAGGTTTTTCATTGCAATGGGCAATGTTAGCAGATGCCATTAAAATAGCTGCTTTTTCTGTTTTTATACTTAGTTTTAATGTAGAAAAAGGAAATGTTAAAGACGTTTTACATAATGAAACAGTAGGTAAATATCTGCTGTTTTGGTCTGGCCTATCCATTGTCTGTTGGGGGTTAAGTTATACCTTAGATTACTCTTATGAATATTTGTTTTTGCTTTTTGTAATACTAAACTTATTGAGTTTAGTATTACTGGAACAAATTTATCGGGGAGCAAATGATGAGGCAAAAGAATCTGTTACACCGTTAGTTCTTGCTTTAGGAAGTGTTGCAGTATTTGACTTTGTACTTTTTGCTCAAGCAAGTATGGTTGGCGGCATTGAGTTTGATTTTTGGTACATTAGAGGATATCTATCAGCGTTAGCTGTTCCGTTATTATTGATAAGTATTAGACGCTTTAAAGCGGGTACGGTGCGAATATTTGTGTCGCGCAATGTGGTTTTCTATAGCTCAATGTTAATGATTGCTGGCTTATATTTATTAGCAATGGCTGTAGCTGGTTATTTGATTAACTATTTTGGTGGAAAGTGGGGTGAATTAGTTAGTTTTGGCTTCTTTATTCTCGGTAGTATTGTTCTGGCAGTTTTACTCATTACAGAAAGTGTACGTCGTCGGGTCAAAGTCTTTATTTCAAAACATTTTTTTGCTAATAAATATGAATATCGGGAAGAGTGGTTAGAGCTAATTGGCAAAATAGAAACAGCAGGTGCTGAAAATTATTATCAAATGTCGCTACAAATTATGATGTCTAAAGTAGATGCTACCGGTGGGGTCATATTAAAAAGTACGGGTAATAATTGTTTTGTGGTAACACATAGTGATGGTATTGAGTTAGATGAATCGTTCAACAAAGATCTAGAATTACTTGGTAATTTTACTAAACGCCAAGGGTGGATTATTGATATTAATGAATACAATGAAAACCCGCTGTCATATCCAGGGTTATTTATTCAACCTAAAATCTGGAATGCTGTTGGCGTGAACATTTTAGTGCCTATTCTTATAGGTAAAGATTTTTATGGTTTTTTTGTACTATCAAATAGTAATGAAGAAAATAAACTTAATTGGGAAGACCGAGATTTATTGTTTGCTATTGCGAAACAATTAGGCAATTTTATCTCTTTGAATGAAGCGAATGACAAACTGGCTGAAGCTAAACAATTTGATGCATTTAATCAAATGTCGGCTTTTCTAGTGCATGACTTAAAGAACATTCAAGCACAGTTAGCACTAATTACTTCTAATGCTATACAGCATCGAGATAACCCTGAATTTGTTGACGATGTTTTTGAAACAGTAGAGTCGGCAACAGAAAGATTAGCAAAAGTATTAACACAATTAAGGAATAAGCAAGTCGCACAATCAACGAGTAGAAAAGTTGATCTTGGGGATATTATTAAACGTGTTATTGCACAGCGAAATGTAATACAACCACAAGTTACCCTGCAAAATAAAGACAATTGTTTAGCTACTCTCGATGATGAACGTTTCTTTTCGGTGATGAATCACTTAATTCAAAATGCTCAAGAAGCAAGTGATGAAGATGGTAAAGTAGAAGTTATTATTGATAAACAAGATAGTAAAATCAATATAGTAGTGAGTGATAATGGTTGTGGGATGTCTGCAGTTTTCGTTAAAACTCGACTCTTTAAACCTTTCGATACCACTAAAGGAAATGCTGGTATGGGAATTGGTGTGTTTGAGGCAAAACAATTTTTTGAAAGTGTATCGGGTAGCTTAACAGTTCATAGTATAGAGGGACAGGGAACAAAAATGATGATTGTTTTGCCGTTATAAATAAAGCCACAATAAGCTATGGTTTACAATACAGGTATTACTTTTTTGTCAGATGCGCTACGGTAATTGCATCACATGACAATAAAGCACAAATATATGATTTTATTTGTAAAAAATAATTGGGAAAGGAACTAATGGAAAAAGTATTAATTGTTGATGATGATAAAGGAATTCAAAAGCAGCTAAAATGGAGCTTGTCTGATTATAGTCCTATTCTAGCTGGAGATAGAGAGTCTGCTATCGCTGCCGTGAGACGTCATGAGCCTAAAGTTGTTACTTTAGATTTAGGCTTACCGCCAGATGAAACTAATGCAAGCGAAGGATTGAAAGCATTAGAGGAAATACTCGCTATTGCTCCTCATACTAAAGTTATCGTGATTACAGGTAATGAAGACAGAGTTAATGCCTTAAAAGCAATTTCTGCCGGCGCTTATGATTTTTATCAAAAACCCATTGATGCTGATGTTATCAACGTCATAATTTCTCGTGCTTTAACGCTAGCTAATATTGAGAGTGAAAACCGTTCTATGCGGGCGGTCACCGATAGTAATATTGGTATCATCGGTAATAGTGAGGCGATTGATCGCTTATGTACTATGGTTAAACGTATAGCGCCAACCAATATTACCGCATTACTCTTAGGTGAAAGTGGTACTGGTAAAGAAGTTACGGCAAAAGCGGTACATTTGGCTAGTGATCGTGTCGATAAGCCCTTTATCGCCATTAACTGTGCTTCTATTCCTGAAACATTATTAGAAAGTGAATTGTTTGGTTTTGAGAAAGGAGCCTTTACTGGCGCGCATAAAACTACGAAAGGGAAAATAGAGTGTGCTGAAGGTGGTACTCTATTTCTAGATGAAATTGGTGATATGCCCTTTAATTTACAAGCTAAATTATTACGTTTTTTACAGGAAAAAATCATTGAACGATTGGGTGGCAGAGAAGAAATCCCCGTTAATGTTAGGGTGGTTTGTGCTACAAATCAAAACTTAGAAGAGATGGTTGCCAATAAAGAATTTAGAGAAGATTTATTTTATCGTGTTAGTGAAATAACGTTAAACATTCCACCATTACGCGATCGTGATGAAGATGTTTTGATTCTCGCTAAATATTTTCTTCAGCTTTATGCTACCGAGTATAAGAGTAATGCGAGGTCTTTTTCCGAAGATGCTATTGGTGCAATTAGTGCGCACAAATGGCCTGGAAATATTCGTGAATTACAAAATAAAGTTAAATCTGCGGTAGTCATGAGTACTGGTGTACAGGTAACTGCTTTCGATCTAGGTTTCTTCGACCACAGTGATACCAATTACGAACTTTCATTGAATTTACGTACCGTAAGAGAACAAGCAGAGTCCTTGGCTATTCAGAAGGCTTATGCGTTGTCTGAAGGAAATATGTCTAAAACATCAGAGCTATTAGGTGTCACCAGACCAACACTGTATTCATTAATTGAAAAGTATGAACTGAGCATTAATAGTTAAACTACTTAAAATTGCGGGTTTAGAAATATAACTTTGACCCGCAATCATTCTACTATTCAATAATAAACTGGCTATATGTGCGTAGTAGGTGCTAACTATTAATCTTTTTCTACTTGCTCTTGCGCATATTGACGATTCTTTTGTTTAAGTAATTTATCAACATAACGTGCCATCTTTATTTTTTGTTTAATATTAACTTCTAATATCTCTTCGACTTCCCTTAAAACTTCTTTTATATTTTCAACATTTTCACTAGAGTTAACGACGAATTGTTGAGTGGCGGGGGCGCTTTTGGGTTGAGTATTCTCAAGTGTTTTTGAGCTTAATGAACCAGTGAGCTCAACCGACATTTCTTCGGCAACTTCATTGATATTATCAACAGTGAAATGTGAGACCTCTTCTAAAAAGCCAAATAATAACAAACGATCAACAAAAATATTAATTTTACGCGGTACGCCTAATGTTTTTTGGTGAATTAACTCAAAAGAATCATCAGAAAATAAGGCTTCTTTCTTACAGCCTGCTTGCTGTAAACGGTGATTAATATAGCTTTTTACTTCCTCAACACTTAATGGTTTTAAATGCGCAGAAGCAATAATACGTTGCCTAAATTGCTCCATATTAGGTGCTTGAATAATATCTTTAAGTTCTTCCTGACCTAGTAAAAAGCTCTGAATAAGTGGTTTATCATCCAATTGAAAATTTGAAAGCATTCTCAATTCTTCAACGGTTTCAGATGGTAAGTTTTGGGCTTCATCAACTAGTAGTAAAGCTCGTTTTCCCTGTTTGTGAAGCTGAATTAAGAAAGCTTCTATACTTCGTAATATTTCAGCCTTACTACTATTGCTTTTTAGAGGGATTTTAAATTCAGCAGCAACCAATTCAAGTAGTTCGTCTGGTGATAATTTTGTTGTCACAAGTTGTGCAGCTACAATATTTTCATCACCTATAGATGACAGTAAATTTCGAGCAATTGTGGTTTTTCCTGTGCCTATAGGGCCCGTGATTACAATAAATCCTTCACCTTGGTCTAAACCATATTGTAAATAGGATAATGCGCGTTGGTGATGGCTAGTTGCAAAGAAAAAACGAGGGTCAGGGCTTAACTGAAATGGCTTTTCTTTAAAGCCATAGTAACTTTCATACATATTAAAATTCTTTGGTTACGTTGATTATTGCGCGTAGTTCATTGTAGGTATACTGCTCAATAGTTGAGTCTCGATTTACACGTTGAAGTGTAAAATGAGTCGATAATGATGACGCTAAATCTTTAGTATAAGTAGCGGATAATGTTCTGTAGTCATCTTCTTGTCTACTTCCTGCAGGATTATTTTTATCGTAAATATTGTTATCATATTTAGCTAATAGTGTTAGTTCACTTCTGCCACTAATTCTACGATTTATTGTGAATGATGCTGAGAGAGTATCATCTACAACTTCAGATTCAATACTCTCACGTCTAGAGCCTGAGGCACTAAAAGTAAAAGATGTTCTCGCAAGTTGTAATTTTGAATTCCAAGCAAAGCGTTTATTTAAAGAAAATTCGTTACTTTCAACAGGCTCTAAATAAAAAAAGTTTGTTAATTGAAATCCACTATCATTGGGTTGTTCTGTTTGAGCAAAACAGTTAGCAATATTTGCAATGGTAGAACCTGTTGGACACCAAAATGCGCCAAGATCTATTTGTTGAAAATTATTCCGGTCAAAAACCTCTAGGCTTTCATCGTAAGTAATCGTATTGGTTAAACGTTTAGTTCTATGTTGAAAGTTAAGGTTGTATGAGTCGCCAAAAAAACGTTGGCTGTAGCCTGCTGTTAATGACGTTCTTGCTGAAGGATCCCATTGAATTGATGCGGCGACATAATCATCACTAACTTCATCATCAGTAACATAGTTATAAGACAAATCTAACTGTAGGTGTTGTGAAATTAACCAGCGGAAACCAGGACCCCATGATGAGGTTGTTGGTTGGCTTTGATTACCTAAGTTACCTGAAAAATCTTCATCGTAAAAACGAATAAAAGGATTAAAATTTACAGGTGTTATTAGCCCTAATTTTGCATCAACACTATACTGTTTACCGTTTCTAGTTAGTCCTAATGAGTTCTGCTCTCTTTTTGAGTAGCTACTATTTAGCTGCCAAAAAGCAAGGCGTGCATTATTGTTATTATTGGTATTTAAATAAACAGATGTACCATCATATTCACCAATGTTATCTTCAAATCTACTTGTCGAGTATGTGAGTGCTGATTGTACGGAAAAACTGCTATTATTGACGTTATAACGTAGGCCTGATGAATAGTTTTGGGACTGTATGGTATCACCAGAAACTAAGTCAGCAAGACCATTGCTAGCTGAGTTTCTGTTGGTATTATCAATTGATGCAGTAGCAAAAACCTCTGGTCCACTAGACCAAAGGTAAACGCTTCCTTGGGTATCAAGCGTTAAATAATTATCATTAATATTACTGTCATGACTAAAGAACAGGTTGTTATTCTCGCCCGTAAAAGAGAAATTAGCTAAGCGCGACTGGTAATCTGCGTCCATACCAAAAATTGCTTGAGAAACTAAGCTGGAAGTAGGGTCACTTATGGTCAACTCTACATTGTCAGTATAAGTTTCTTCTATACCAAAAGTAGGCACAAACTGCCATTCTCCGGCCATGGTCGAAGTTGCAAAAATAGAGCATGTTAGCAATGTTAAAACATTGGTTAAGCGAATATTGCTAGTTTTTCTTACCGTAGCCATAGCCGTAATAGCCATACTCATCCTTTTTAGATCTTATTGTTTTATTCATTACAAAGCCTACTGCGATATCTTCATTTAATTGAGAAACCGCTTTTTTTACATCATCGACTTTTGTTTTTAACTCTTCAACAACAACTACTGCTTGTCCAACTAAGCTTGATAGTACAGGTGTCTCTGTAACGCCAAGTATAGGCGGACAATCAAATATAACAATACGGTCAGGGTAACGCTGGGCCAATTCTTCAGCTAATGAAGCCATTTTTGCACTGGCTAATAATTCATTGGTTAAATGATGTGGTTTACCCGCAGGAATTAACTTTAAATTATCAATACTGGTATTATAAATAACATCAGATAATGATGAGACTTCGTCAAGTAGATATTCAAGCAAACCCTGCTTACTTTCAAATTCTAACTCTCTGTGTATACTTGGTCTTAATACATCAGCATCAACTAATAAAACAGTTTTGTCTTGCTCAAGTGCAATACTCAAAGCAAGGTTAATTGAAATAAAAGTTTTACCTTCATTAGGGTTAGAGCTACTCACCATAATTAAGTTACTGTGCTTCAATGTTTTTGCTGTCGGTCCAAAAGCATTGTTGATTAACTTGCGTTTAATATGACGGAATTCTTCTTGAATATGGTGTGCGCTGTTAGCACTAAATATAAATCCACGTTCAGTTAGGTGTTCACCATTTAAAACGATTGTTTCTTTTTCTGCTCTCAATGTTTCAGTGGACGTTGTGTCTTTCAAGGAAGCTTGAGTAACTTCACTTTGGACTTTTCCTTGATGTTTTGTCGAATCGTCATTTTGTCTCAAGTTGATATCTTGTGCTTCAATATTATTTTTATTATCTTGAGCTGCTTGTTTTTGTTTGGCCAGTGCCTTTTCTATAGTACTCACGGCTTATAGTATCCTTTTCAATGGGGCTTGAATGGCATCAGGAAATAAAAAATAACTTATAAACATCATCAGAATAACCAGTAGAAATAGGTTTGATATTACAAAAAGGATTGTCTTCTTTCTGTGCCATTTCTGTAGGCCTAAATTTTTATTAGCCGATACTACACCGAAAATAGGAACGCCGGTCGCTTTCGATAGTTGAGCAGTCGAGGTTGCCACTGGTGATAATTGACTAAATAGTAATGACAAGCCTATACCTGCACCAAAGCCGGCAACTGTTACAGCAAGGAATAATAATATTCGTTTAGGTCCTGAAGGTTTATCCGCAGCTCTTGGCGGATCTATCACTTTAAATTGAATTTTATTCGTTGATTCATCGGCTTGCTGAGCCAGTTGAGCTGTTTCTTGTCGATTCAACAATTGCTCATATTTTTCTTTTGTGATTTGATAGCCACGATTAAGTGCAACAAGTTCGGCTTCAATTTCGGGTAATACATGAATCTTTCCTTCAAGCTCATTTACCTTATTTTGATAATCATTGGCTCTAACTTTCAGAGAAGCAACCTGGTTTTCAAATTGATTAACTTGAATTTGTAATTCTTGAATAACTGGATTCTGGCTTGTTATTAATGCGTTATTACTATTGTTACTTGTTTCACTTAAGTATTCTTCAATTTCATCACTACGTTGTTTTTCTAAATGTTCTAAACGTCTTCTAGCTTCAGCGACATCAGGGTGCTTATCAGTATATCTTAACTGTAAAGAATCTAGAGATAACTCTAATTCAGTAATACGGTCATCAAAGTTTGTTTTTATAGAATTAGCTGTTTGTATTTTATTCTGAGCTGAACTAGATTCATTAGGCACTGTACCTAATTGAGCTCTAGCAGATGCTAACTGTGTTTCAGCTTCTTTTAACTCAAGTTCAATGTTGCCTAAATTTTCTTTAGCAAGGTTCAGTCTACTATAATAACCACCATTTTGTTGTGGTAGCATAGTACTGTATTTTTGTTTGAAATCGGTTAAACGGCCTTCTGCGCTAGCCAGTCTACTTTCATATTCTGCAATCTGTTTTGCTAAGAATTTTTGAGCAGAATCAGAATCGGTACGGTTTTGACCAAGGGTGTTTTCGATAAAGACAGTTAATGCAGATTGCACAACATTTTTAGCCATTTCAGGATTTTTATCTTCAAAAGAAATTGTAAATATATTATCTCTTCCTCGGGTTTTTACTATTTCTATATTATCTCTTAAGCGATTTATAATACTTTCATATTGTTGAGGTGTTTCAGCTTGAATGTCTAAATCAGTCATTCGTGAAATACGCTCTAAATTTGGTCGGCTAAGTAATGTTTTAATCATTAAATTTATTTGAATGTCTGGATCTGTTTGTACAGTTAGTCCTTTTAATAGCGGTGCCAATATTGATTGAGTATCCGCAAAAACACGGGCCTCAGATTGATAAACATCAGGCATTACAGATACAACACCCCAACCAATAGGGCAAATCAACCAAGTTGATATAATAATATATCGACGTTTTATCCAGATCCCTTTTAAATAATCGAGTAGATCATCAAATAATTCTTGCATTCTAATTACTAACCTTCATTAATTATATTTTTCCATTGTCAGACAGATGTCCAACCTACATTAAGTTTAATCATTTTTAGAAGGTGATTTATGACCCTCTCGTTAGACTTAAAGGTTACTTTATTAAAACCAAGCTTCAGGAATAATAATGATATCCCCAGGTAACATGTCGATGTTGGCGCTAATATCGCCATCTTTTAATAATCCATCAATCATGATGTCGTATTGTTGCTGCTTACCATTTTCAATTCTCACTAGTACTGCGCCATTACCATTAGCAAACTCTGTTAAGCCACCTACTTGTATCATTACATCTAATAATGTCATGTGTTGAGTATAATTAATCGCTCGCGGTTGTGCCGCTTCACCAATAACACGTATTTGTTCGCTAAATGGGCCAACAAAACTGTTTACGGTAACTGTCACGATAGGATCTCTTAAATAGGTTCCTAATATATCTTCAATTGAGCGGGCTAGTTCAGTAGGTGTTTTACCCGATACTTCAATATCTTCAACCAATGAAGTGGTGATCATACCATCTGGACGTACAATAAATGAGCCTGAAACTTCAGGGTTACGCCAAACAAATATATTAAGCACATCTCCAGCGCCAATAAGATATTTGTAAGAATTTATATCGTCTGTATTAGAAGAGTGAAGTGTCGCTGTGGGTAATTGATTAGTAGAGCAGGCTGAAATGATTTGTGCTAAAAGTAAAACAACGATTACTTTAAGTGACTTGGTAAATTTTTTATCCATGGTATATACCTTCAACATCAAAAATTATTTGTAATTCGATTATTGATTGTATGGTATTTTTTTCACAGATGCCACATTTTAACAACGGTAAATAAAACCTTAACTTTAGCTACATTTTTGATAGAATCATTTCTTTACGTTTGTAGCGTGATTTTTTTGTGTTAATTAGCAAATATATTTTATAGAAATTGAGTATATCTATAAAATATTGGCACTATTATAACAGTTAAAATAAATTCAAAACTACATCAATTTATGCCCCCTATTTTTTGGGTGGAATTCATTCCGACAAATATATAATTCATCAAGGAATCTAGTCTATTATGTCTAGCCCCAAATTTCGAGATTTATCGATAGCAAGCAAGTCATTGATACTAATTGAGTTCTTTTTATTTTTAGGTGCATTACCTTTCGTTGTATATGGTAGTAGACTTCTTATGGAAAGTCAGTTCTCTGTCATTCCTGATAACTATTTACTTGTTTATTCCGTAGTTTTTGCGTTACTTAATCAACTGACCTCACTCGCGCTAGGTTTATATAATTCTAAACTACGGGTGAACTTCCGAGGTGTTATTCGCCGCGTATTAATGTGTGTTGCTGTTGCCTTTTTTATTCTTACTATCATTAATCCTCTATATGGTGATTATGCACTACCAATAGAAGTGTTAGCTATTGCTTCATTAGTTAGTTTTATATTGATTAGTTCATTCAGGTATTTAACAGTTCAAATAGATTTTTTTGGTTTTAATAAGCGTATTGTTTTAGTGCTTGGTGCTGGTGAAAGAGCATCAATAATAGAAAGACGAATGCGAAGAGATGTCGATAGACAAAGTTTTTCAGTTCATGGCTATGTTGTTATGAATGGTGATGCTGAAGAAGGTATTAAGCAAGAAACTAGAATTGAGCTTAAAGGGTCTTTGGTAAATTATGCTTTAAATCATCAAATTGATGAAATCGTTGTGGCGAGTGATGAGCGCCGTAATAATATTCCTATTGATGAGCTCTTTGCTTGTAAAATTCGCGGTATTGAAATTACTGAAATTTTAGATTTTATTGAACGAGAAACAGGACAAATTGCGGTTAATCTTATTTATCCAAGTTGGGTTATTTATTCTAATGGTTTTGCTTCAGCAAATCATTTACGTAACACATTAGATTGGATATTCAATGCAGTTATGGCTTCTATACTTTTAATGGTCACTTGGCCAATAATGCTGTTAACAGCATTATTAATTAAGTTAGATGAAGGGCTGAAAGCACCCGTTTTTTATTTTCAAGAGCGTGTCGGTTTAGACGGCGAACCTTTTAATATTATTAAATTTAGAAGTATGCGTTTAGATGCGGAAAAGTTTGGTGCACAAATGGCCTCTGAAGATGATCCTCGTGTCACTAAAATAGGTAACATTCTGCGTAAATACCGTATTGATGAATTACCTCAAATTTATAACGTAATACGTGGTGATATGGGCTTTGTTGGCCCTAGACCTGAACGACCAGAGTTTGTCCAAAGTTTAATTAAAAACATTCCTTATTATAATGAACGTCATAATGTTAAACCTGGTTTAACAGGGTGGGCACAGCTAAAATATCCTTATGGCGCTACCGAAGCTGATTCATTAGAAAAGCTTAAATATGATTTATATTACATTAAACATCGTAGTTTTATGCTCGATTTATTAATATTAATAAGAACAGTAGAAATTGTATTGTTTGGTAAAGGACGTTAGGTAATTTATAGCTGTTTTTGGCGGGAGAGGGTTGATGACTTGTATAACACTTATTTCATCACCTTCTAATGCTGACTAATGAGAAGTAGCGTTACTGGTAATCATTTTCTAAAAATGTCACTGTCAATTATAGAGCAATTTAACGTTTAGGTGAGGTGAGGATAAGTTCCTTTAAGAACGGCTCATCAAAGGCTCTATCAATTGAAATTCTCCCCAATTCATAGCGGTTATTTTCCATTTTACAGGAAACCATTCTGCGAAAAGTAAATCCAACTTGATAACCAATATCATCTAATAGTGTAAACATACTATTATTGTAGGTCGACTCGCCTCCTACAGGGTACGATAAACTTTCGATTGGTTTATTTAAATAATCTTCTAATAACCGTTTAGACTCGGTTAACTCAAAGATAAGATCTTCTCTATTCAAAGATGATAAAATACGATGTGTGTGTGAGTGAGCGCCAATGCTTATCCCATTTTGTTCTAACTCTTTTAAATGCTCCCACTGAACAAATAAATTATTAGATAACTCAGCCGGGATTTCTTGATCTGTAAAGGCTCTTAATTCTTGTAATTGTAGCTCTATTTTAGCCGGAAAAGACTTTATTCTATTTAATACTCGACGAATGGCCTCTGCATCTATAGTGGTAGGCAGTGTAATTGGGTCGGGCCAATTATTTAGCTTAAATGTCTGTCCTGCTAATTTTCGAACATGCCATGCAATTTCATCCCACCAAGGCACTACATTAGAGCCTATTAGACTAGTAGTAACAAAGAATATTGCAGGAATCGCCATCCTCTTTAATATGGGATAAGCAACATCGTAGTTATCACGATAGCCATCATCAAAGGTAATTAACGCGAGCCTTTCTTTAATCGGTTCACCTATTTTAACAATGGAATATAATTCCTTCAGATCTATGATTCGAAAATTAGATTGAAAAAATTGTAAATACTTTTCAAAATTGTCGGCATCACAAGAATAAACGCAAGGATCAAACTGTGCATTTTTTGCATTACCAATACGATGAAAATTAAAACAATACAAACCACTAGAGCGAAGAGGCCAGAGTGTAGTGGCAAGCCTGCCACGCTTTATGATTTGTCTTTTAATTAGTTCCAATGACATTAATAGTTAACTTTGAATTGTGGACGAGGTAAAATATAGTCCCTATATTGATTAGGGTTTCCTGTTTTACCGTCTTCAGCTGCCTTAACTATGTTGTACATTTCTCTTGAATTTACGTAGTGTAATACGTAGTTCGTGCCATCGTTATAAGTGTTTTCTAAGTAACTAAACATATCATCAATAGGTTTACCTAGCAAAACGTCCATATCCTTTTCCTGAGTACCGTGAGTGTGTAATTTTATAAAACGCCACTCAGGTCGCCCTTCAACATGAATATTAGATTTTACCCATAAATCAACACGATCATTGGTCGGCTCCATACCGCTTCTTAAATCAGAATTTTCTATTTGCGGGAAAATACCTTTTTTAAGTTTTTTCCAGTTCAGCATTAAAGGGCCATTAATTAATAATAAATCACCCCAAGGTTTTTGCTTAACTTTAGCTGTTACACCCGTGTTATGTGAATTCGGTGCTAAAGGATCATCTTTAGCATAATAAATACTATTAATTGTAGAAGGTTGTGTTGGATGAGGAGCAGAAGGGAAGGTAAAATCGGCATAGCAGCCAGTTTCTTTTAATATTAAAAGCTCATTATTAATACCACAATTATTGCCTGTAGGGTCACAATTGTCTAAAGCCCAATTACCATGAATGAATGCATAGACTAACTCACCTGTTTCAGGATCCTTACTTAATGCACCATGGTCATTATGCAATGTTTCGCAGAAGGTCGTTAACAAATTACGTAAGTTATCTTCAGTATCGTTATGATGATGCAAGTGTAATTCAATTTCACCAAAGCCTTGCTTACAAAGATCTGCAATCTTGTTTAAATGTTCGTAACGATACTCTTCTTCTGGGTAAAAGAAAGTGTGCTGTGGATAAAAACCATCAGCATCTTGATGTTTTTTTGCCATTTTAGGGTAATCATTTAACCAGCGATCAACACGTGATCTTTCAACTTCTATATCATTTGGTTTGCCCCATTGAGGTTCATAATGGTCAACAATTGAAAAAAGTAAATGAATTGGTTCATTTGGTTTTTTATTACGTTTACCATATTGGCTTACGTATTGAGGCATCCAATTGAGCATGTTTTTTTTCTTTAGAATGAAAAGAAAAGCGGCAATACCACAAAAAGAAAGAAGTAACAGGGTTAAAATAAGCATTATCGAGAAGTCCTTTGCCAACTGCCTTGAACATTAGAATTAAAATAACGAATAAACCCACGCATTAAGGCTACATTCATCGATACAAAGAAAGCGATTAATGAAGCTAGTGTGTTTATTGCTATATCTTGTTTTTGTTTTTTTATACCCCAATAAGCTACCCAATAAAATGCAATTTGGCCAAGCATTGATAGCTGATAAAAGGGTTCTGAGAGTAAAACTATATTAGAAATGAATGCAATTACCATAAAATGAGGGACGAACCAGCGGCATACTTTATGACTTAAATAGGCGATAAAACGCCAACCTAATAAAGGATTTAATGCCCATCGCATTTTGAAAAAAGCTTGATAATTACCTAAACCAATTCTTATTCTTCTACCTTCTTCTTCTGCTAAATTAGGTGCTACTTCCTCTATAGCAATAGCAGAAGGGTCATATATCGTTTTAAATTTTTGTTTTGAAACATTCATAACCACTTGAAAGTCATCAACAATAGTATTTGCAGGCAAAGGTACATAGAGTGACTTTCTAATCGCATAAATAGCACCGTTTGCACCAAGTAATGCGCCTAATTGAGCTTCATGAAATTTAAGTACTTGTTCATAGCGCCAATAAATACTGTCTTGATTAATACCTGATTCAGCATCAACAAGATTTAACTCACCACAGACAACACCGACGGAGTCATTCTGAAAATGTTTCACTAATTCGTTTATAGCATCAGGATTAAAGTGGGTATTTGCGTCAGACATCACTAAAATTTCGTCGGTAGCACTTTCAACTAAATCATTTAACACACTCATTTTTCCGCGATTTTTCTCGAAAATATGCGCGTGAAAATTTTCAGCAGTAATACTTTCAAGTATTTGTGCGGTATTGTCTGAACTACCATCAGAGCCTATACGTATAGTAAGCTTATCTTGAGGATAATCTAATGATAATAAGTTTTCTACTCGTGCTTTAATACACGAATCTTCATTGAACGCTGCAATAATCACAGTAACATTAGGTAGTTTACTGTTCTCTATAGGTGTTTGATTTACTGTGCTGTTATTAGTCACCACTTGTTTAACATTACTCATAATAATAAGTAATAAAGGGTAAATAAAATAACTATAAACAATAAGGCTAATGGCAGTCCAAAATACTATTTCCATTGGTTACACATCCCCACTAGTTTTTTTGTGATAAGGTTTGGCAGGAATACCTAGCATGGTAGAGCCAGCAGGAGCACTTTTGGTTAATACTGCATTAGCGCCAATTTTTACATCATCTTCAACAGTTAGCTTGCCAATAACTTTTGCGCCGGCACCAATAAATATATTTTGACCAAAAGTCGGGGATTCCCCTTTTTCGTCACCAATAACTACCCCACTTTCTAGTGTGATATTTTTACCGCCTTTGACTTTAGAATTAATAACAATACCGATGGGGTGCATTATGACAAAGCCTTTATCGAAATCAGCACCAATACCTATAACGCAGCCATTAAGGAACTTATTTAGCCATTGAAAGGCATAGGCAATTATTGCTAAATTATGCTCTGCAAACCAACGCATAACTCTATATAAAATATTAGCACTTGTGCCGTCAGACATCATTATGCGTATCATTCCTACTTGTGCTCCGTCCTTAGCAAAAATTCGTTGTTTTTGCTTAAGATCTGCTTTTAAATATTCCATTATCTTTACAATGACACTTTTTTATTAAATAAATTGATGATTTGTTCAGCATTGTGACGCCACTGACGCTCTTTTTCAATGTAACTTCTTGCATTCAAACCAACTTGTTTTTGCTGCTCTTGTTGATCAACTAATGACAAGGTTAAATCAATACAGGCTTGGCGATTACTCGCCGGGAATAACCAGCTAGTTTCATTATGTTTTACTACTTCAGCAATAGGTGAAAAATCAGGTGCAACCATGCCTTTTTCCATTGCCATAAATTCAAACAATTTCATTGGAGAGCCGTAATCGTTTGAATCAGGCAGTATACCAAAATCCATCGCTGACAAATAACTCGGTATTTGTGCATGATCTACTCTACCTGGAAGAATAATTTGTGTTTCAACACCGGCATCTTCAGTACGTTTCTTAATGGTTTCGAAGCAAACACCATCACCAACAAGTAATAATACTAACTTTGGGTGCGCTTTCAATTGGTCAACAATCATATCAACAAACCAATCTATGCCATGCCAATGTACAAAAGCACCAACATAACCTACAACGACCTTATCATTGATATTTAATTGCTCTCGCAATGCAACGCCAGCTTCTCGGTTGATAATAAATTTGTCTAAATCAGCCGCGTTGGGCGAAACAACAGAAGGCACTATGTTTGGATAGGCTTCAGTGGCAACTTCCTGAAAACGATTCGAAATAAAAACTAATCCAGTCGCATTGCTAAAAATCCACTCTTCAAGTTTTCGCGCTAAGCCTTTAAAGGTCAGATGGCGTACTCGGTGAACCAAACAAGAGTCGTTAATTTCTAATACAATAGGTATTCCTTTACGTTTTGCCCACCATACACTGGCAAAAAGGAATAATGAATAGCGTTCATAAATACAGTCTATTTGGTGTTTTTTTACTTCACGTCGTAAACGGAAGTATGAAATCACATTAAAAAACAACTCTACCCATTCAAAAACAAACTCAGGTAAGTGTTTAGTTAATCCTGTTAATTTAGATAATAAGCTTTTTTCTTCTTCTTCTTGTGAAGAGGGATGTTTTACTTCTACCGCTATCGCTTTGGGTACGGCTAACTCTTCATCTTCAGGATCTGCACCAGGTAACGATAGTATATAAACTTTATGCTTCAGTTCACGTAAGCCTTTTACGACACCTCGTATATGAACCCCTTCAGCGCCACGTCCACGTGTTCTATGATGAAAAAGTATATTCATATTAGTTTTTACCCACTAATTTTTCCATGGTATATCCTTGTGATTGCCATAACGGGATTAATTGTCTTAATATCTGAATGCATAAGTCATTATCGTCATGGAATAAAATGATATCACCGGCATTTACAGGTTGTTGTTTAAATCGATTAACTACGACTTCAGCAGATTCCTTTTTAAAATCTAATGAGTCTCTACTCCAATGGGCTGCGGTAATTTTCTCTTTCCATAAAAAATAAAGCAACTTTAAATTCCAGCGCCCTTGAGGAGCCCTAAATAATTGACATGGTTGATTAGTTGTCTGACTAATAATTCGATTCGTTTTTGTTACTTCTTCTTGCTGATTTTCATCACTTATCTTATTAAAATTAGGGTGGCTATATGAATGATTAGCAATACCATGTCCTTCACTATCAATACGAGACATCAATAAAGGTGCTTGTTCAGCATTAGCCCCAATAATAAAAAATGTCGCTTTAGCATTATGTTCTTTTAATAAATTTAGCAGGGGATCGGTTATACCTGAAACAGGACCGTCGTCAAACGTTAAATACAGCACTTTTTCACGACGCGTTTTAGCGTATAAAAATAGGCTGTCAGGTATCAAATAAGAACGAATAAAAATTTTAACTTGCTGAATCATTAAATGAAAATCCAATTATCATTTTAAATATAAGTGTCCAATAACATAGTGTAGCAAAAATGTGGGCGGAACAAAGCTATTTTGTATTTAATGAACATCACCTTTTAGCATGTTAATTAATTGAGTTTTGTTTTTCTGCCAAGTAAATTGAGCCGCATGTTGCTTGATTTTATCTCTTGAAAATTGGCTTGTAAGTAGCTCATTCAAACCATTCGCCACTGCATTGACATCTTTAGGTGGAATTAACTTACCACAAATATTTTCATCAACTACTTCAGGGATACCCCCTACGCTTGTTGCTAAAATAGGTGTGCCAGCAGCCATCGACTCTAGCACCACATTAGGTACGCCTTCATTATAACTTGGTAAGCACAAGGCTTTTGCATTTGCCAACCAGGCAGGTAATTCATGGTGAGGAACGTTACCAAGAAAGGTAACCCTTTCGCTAAGACTATGTGTATTGACATAGTTAGCTAAGGTATCAAGCATTAAACCTGAGCCTGCAAACACTAATGATAAGTTCGGATGTTGCGCTTTTATTTGATTAAAACCTTCAATTAACTCCATCACACCTTTGTCGCGTTTAAGGTTACCAATATATAAAATATAATCGCCACCCTTTTTGGCAGGGTAACTCAGGCCAAATTTATCATGACAAACACCGTTATAAATAACATGAACTGCGTCTTTGTTAACACCCATCGCAAAAAGCTCATTGGCTAAAGCCTTTGACACTGACAATATGCCCTGAGATTTTTTAGCGGCAGATAAAATTTGTTTAGCGCGAGCAGGAATTTTGCCATGTAAGTTAATATCACTGCCATGCACTTTAAAAAAGAACTTAGCTTTATATAAGCGACTTAACCAGCTAGCGGCAACCGCTTCTGGAAATGCCCAACTTGCCATTATCGTGCTAGGTTTGCGTTTTTTTAACCAAAGCCCACTGTGTATTAAAATAGATAAAAATAGCGTAACACTATAAAAACGTCGACCAATTTTAGGTAAATAAAAATAAGGCACATAACGAATGTTAGTACTTTGTTTAATGTGCTTTCGATGTTTAAAATAGTCAACAAAGGCAACAGGAATCAAGATACTTAGGTCATAATCATCTTTCAAAAGTTCGAATTGTTGCTTGTTAAATGTTGCTCTATTCGGTTCCCAAGGTAGTGGGTAAAGATTGGTAATAATCACCAAAGAGGGATTTTTGTTAGACTTCACAAATAGTTACTCTATGTTTACCACTCATGGTTAATGGAATGTCATCTACAAAATTTAGGTGTAGTGTTAGTTCGTTGTCTGCATATTTATTTATTTCATCTTTGATTTTTTGTTGTTCACTTTCAGACAACGCTTTATTAACAATCATAGCGATACTTAATTCATTAATGTTACTTTGCTTTACTTGAAAGCGAGTAATGTCTTCAAATTCTTTAAATAGATGCGGAAAGAGCTCACCAGGAATTTTTTTGCCTGACGGAGTTTTAATAATATCAAGTTTTCTCCCATCAATACTTTTCATAATAGGTAATGGGTTTGTACAACCACAAGGAGAATTAACTAGGGTTGCTCTATCGCCATTAAGATAGCGTATTAATGGCATACCGTAGTTATATAAATCTGTAACCACTAAGTCGCCACTTTCACCCGTAATTGCTGAACCATCATCTGAAATTGTTTCAACCACTAAATGGTCAATATTAATATGTAGGTTTTTATGCTCTTTACATTCTGCTGACATTAGCATGAATTCGCGACAACCAAAGGTATTATAAACATTGCAATTAAACGCTTCTTCTATCACTTCACGTTGAAATTCATGTAATGGTTCGGCACCCGTTAGAATAGTTTTTGGGGAAAATACCGATAGTTTATTATCAATTATGTATTTTGCTAATTCATATAACGGATTAACGTATGACACTAATGCCTTAGGGCGATAACTATTTATATTCTCAACATACTCATGCATATTATTTGCGTTCATTGCAAAAGAGTTCATCATTTTTCTATTATAAAACGCATGATATAAATTGTTTTTAAGCGCTTTTAATTTTGTTGGTTGGCCAATATCAGCGCCCCATAAATAAAGTGTTTTTTCACCTAATCCTGCGCCTAACCAACCATAGCCGCGCCACATTATTGCTTCACGTCTAGTGTTACTATCAGTATTCAATTCAAAGCGAAAGGGTTGCCCTGTGGATCCACCTGTTGCCTTTTTAATGTTGTTAGAATAATTCTTGGCGAGTAAGTCTTCATAATGTTTAGCGATATCATCTTTAGTAACAAGAGGAAGTTTTTCGAAATCACTCATACTTTGAATATCATCAATTGAATTAACACCAACTTTGGCCCATATTTCAGGATAGAAAGTGGTGTTGTCAAAAGCATGTTTAAGTAACTTTTGTAATTCATTCCATTGATGCTGTTCTAGCTGTAATTTGGTAAGTGCTAGGTGGGATTGGTATTGATTAACATATGTAAGCAGTTTTTTTCCTTTTATTTTTTCATATAAAGGAAGTATTAATTTTTTAAATAAAGCCGGATACATATATATTTTCCTTGAAGACTAAAGAGTTAATATTTTCCATTAAATAAGAACTGCATCGTTTTGAAATTTAGAATAATTTTCTTATGAATAAAAAGTGTGATCGTAATGGTAGATACTATCAAAATTACAAAGCTTAGTGCGGGCGGTACATTATATTTTACTAATGTTACCGCTAATACTACTACTATTATACTGTGAAATAAATAAATGCTATAGGCCGAGTTTGAAAGGAACAGCCATGTTTTTGATGGTTTATTGGCATACATATAAAAGAGTTTAAATATTATTGATGACGAAACCCATGCGATTAAACTTCTAGAGTATATATTGGTGAAATACGTCAATGTTTGGTTATCAAAAGGAAGTGAAGTTTTTAATATGTAGGCGACCAATATTAAAATAAATAGGCTAGTAAAAGGTATTGTACTGAATTTTTTTAGTAAGGTATGTGAATGAAAAAGTAACATTCCAAAAATAAAATAAGGGAGATAAGAAACGATTTGATAGACATCTAAAACAGTGAAAAACGTTGAATATAACGGAAAACCTACTTTATTGACCGCAACAATAGCAAGTGAACATAAAGGCAGTAAAATTAATAGTAGTGTTGTTGGTGGCTTATCAAGAATCTTAAGAATGCCACAGTGCTTTTTAATTGCATTAGCAAAAAAATAAGTAAGTATAGCTGCGACAAAAAAATAGATGAGTAAATTAATTAAGAACCACAAATGTCCAAGCCAATCGCCTGACGTGAAAAACACCTCAAGTGAAAAAAGCTGATTATTTGCAGTACTTAAAAAAATACTTTGTAATAAATTAAGGGTAAAAACTGTGACGAGTAAAGGAACTAAAATTCGTTGTACTTTATTGCCGGTGAACTTCTTAACTGTTTGTCGTTGTAACATCATTAAACAAAAAAAGCCGGAAATGATAAAAAAGGCCGGCATTCTAAATGAATGGATAAAGGTGACCGCATAATAAAAAAATGGGTGGGTATTATCACTTAACACAAGCCAACGTTGACTCGGATTAAATACTTGTGCTGAGTGTATAAAAATACCTAGCATCATAAGAATGCTACGCATGGCATCCATATAGTAATATCGCATTGCAACTGTTGCCAAAATTAACTTCTCTTGAATTATTTTACGGTATATTTAACTAGAACTTTGCTCAGCATTCTGTTGTGAAACTGAAGTGTTAATTTTTAGCTAAGTCATTTACCAGATTAAAGGTTTTAATTAGTTTTCTATAGTGAAAAATTTAATATAGTAATTTGATTTTATTATAAGCCTACTTTAAGCGCCATATATACAGCGACAATAATAAACCATGAATATCCTATACATTTAAACACCATCTTAGTACTGAAGAGTATGTCTTTTAATTCAGGCCTTATATTTATTAGCCTTATATGGCTGGCGGTTAACATACCCAAATAAATAAACAATAATAAGGTAAACTGTCGGCTTAAAAAGAAAGCCGTGATCATAAATCCAATCATTGAGAAAAAGAGCGTTTGATTCATTTTAACTTCAGCGGCATAAAGCTCTTTTTGTTCTTCAGTAACATCGTCTGCATTCCAGTCAGTGAATTCTTTTTTGACCCGGTAGGCAACAAACATAGATAAAACTATTACTCCACCCCAAAGAGAATATCCTGGAACACCCATTTCTCCGGCAACATGAATAAAGGAGTTATGAGCAACTAAGCCATGATGATCCATGAAGTTACCTTTACCAACGCCAAAAACGGGGTTGCCAATTAGCATTTGAATACCCGCATACCAAGCCTCTAAACGACCATTCGCGGATGATTCAGATGAGGAAAAACCACCAAATTTAGACATTAATGTTGCCGCGATAGGGGCTAGAATTACGGCAAAGAGAATAAGTTTAGCGCCGGCTTTCTTCAGTAAAAAGTAAGCAAAAATAACACCGAGTAATCCGAGTATTGTGCCGCGGGAGCCCGTTATTAATACGCCATAGCAAAATAATAAAAAGATAGCAGGCATAAGTATGGTATTAAGCTTTCCTTTTTCACTATAAAAATAGCCAAGAAAAGCGAGGTTCATTACTAAAAACATGCCTAAATCATTAGGGTCACCAAAAAAACCTAAGTAGGTAATACGCATTTCTGCTCTACCTACAGACACTGAATTACCTAACCCATAGCCCATTACACCATCAAAAGAATTCTGCTGAAGATAACCGTTATAAATCATTATTAATGAAGCAGCTAGAGAAACATACATCAATAACTTTTGTCTTGATATTGAAGTGATTAAATTACTGTATAAGAAAAAAGGAATAATCGAGGCGACGAAAAATTTTTGTGCTTCTACAATTCCACCAGTGCCCCAGCCATTTAAAAAGGCAGAGATCATAATTAAGGGTGTAAAACCTAATAACATATAATGTTGAGGCAAAAACTTAAAGGGTCTAAGTGATATTAGCGTAAATGCAAAGGCTAAAATCGCAAATACTTTAATAAAAAAGTAGTTCGAAGTAGCCAATGAAAATTCATGTGGCCGAATTAATACCGAAATGGTATATAAAAATAAAAAGAAAAAAGCTAAACCAGCATTTTTTTCTTTAGTGGGAAATTGGCGGGCCATAACTGTATGTATATCCTACATTAATGTATAAAAGAGATAAGTGTTTAAAAGCAATAATTCTAATCAATATTACTTTTTATTTAATTGGGTTTTGTACACACTTGTCCAGCACTCGTCATAGGCCAACCTTGTCCTGGTTGCCAATTTTGAATTAGACAGCCATCTCTAAAGACAATTAACTCTTTATCTACATCAATATTAGAGTAATGATACTGAGGCCCTTGATGAGGGAATTCTACCGTTAAATCAACGGAAGTAACAGTACCTAAACCAGCATAGGCAATAAAACGAGCATCCGCTTGATTATAGTTTCCTAAATAACGCGTCGCTATTATTTGCTGATTTGTCGAATCTCTAAAAACAAATTTTGTATGATAGCCATCAGTATTGTTATTTAAACCTCTGGCTCTAATTTTAAGCCAATGGTTATCATTAGCATTGTTTTGATAAAGTCTTAAACCTTCAATATCACCAGAGCCACTACTTAAAATAGCCATATCAATAAAACCATCATTGTTCCAATCAGCTACATTTCCCCAGGGTCTAAAAACGTCAACGCCTGCACCGCCATTTACAATTAAGCCTTTTAGTAATGTGAAAGAACCATCGCCATTATTTTGAAATACTCGAGGAGAGTTACTATAGCTTTGAGTCATAGTCATAAAATCTATAAAGCCATCATTATTAAAATCACCTGGATATATTCCACCATAAGTAGTCCAATTGTTTTGATTTATTAGGCTACCATCTGTCCAACTACCGCCACCGGCTTCGTCTGTAACATTAGTAAAGGTACCATCACCATTATTGCGATAAAGAGAAAGATAAAACTCTTTTATTTTATCCCCGCCAGACCATTTACCATAGCCAAAAAGAATGTCGAAATGTCCGTCGTTATTATAATCTAAAGCCACTTGCATATTACCTGTTACAGTGCGATCAAAAGGCTGGTCAAATGCAAGAGTGAAGTCATCAAAACTTGCTTTGTTAGGGTTGTAGCGCCAATATCCCGCACTTTCTCCCGCAACAACATCAGGCCAAGAGTCGCCATCAACATCCACAATTAAGTAAGACGAAGAGTTGTAACCTAGGATATCTTCATTAGATAACTCGGGAATAATAGTGGTGTTGGTTAAAGGGTCATAAACTCGTCGTCTTGGGTTCGTAATATCGGAAGAAGCAATAAACTCAATATCACCATCGCCGTTAATATCAAGAGCAGAACATCTAGCCTTACCGCCTACGCAGCCAGTAATTTCATTGTCATATACAGGAGATTCACCAATATTAATGTCATTGCGTAAAGGGTATATTACTGAATTACCACCATCAGCATCTGAACCAAAGATGTCAGGTAAGCCTGAAGGTTTTTTGCTTATATTCGAAAAAATATAACGGGAAGTAATGCGTCCACTACCTAATTGAGAGTATTTTCCTTCATTATTGCCATAGTACGAAAATTGATTGCTGCACTTTCCAGCAATCACCTTATGTAACCACATTTGGCTTGAACCTGCATTGTCATTATGAGTGCCAGCAAATAAATCAGGACAGCCATCGTTGTTTACATCAGGCATACCTATCCAAAAAGGTTGGTGTGCAATAGGAGCAAAATCGATAACTTGTTCACTGACTTCTTCAAAAGATACCATAGCACTTGGATCTGTAGGCTCTGTTGTTGGTGGTTCAGTGATTGGTGGTTCGATTACTGGGGGCTCGGTTATTGGTGGTTGCTCAATTTTTGGCTGTTCGTCATTGATCCACTGCCATGTTCTAACCGAATTTGATCTGTGTTGCCAATTAAATAGTCGATGTACATTAGAGAAAACACTTGCGCAACCAACATGTCCCCAACCAGAAATTAATTTTTCAATGCGAGCACTTAAACGTGTTTTATTGGCTGCTGTATCTTCAAAATAATAGGCAGTTGCAAGTAGTAACACGGTTTCTATATTATGAGTATCCGAGTAGTAAGGCCAAAAATCACCACTCGTTCTTGCGCTATCATCAGCCCAAGCACTGGCAAAATACAATAAATCAGTGTCTTCGCCGGCTTTATTACAACTTTTGGTTCTTACGTCACCAATAGCCGCGAAGGGGGGAAGGGTATCGTGTTCGCCAGTATTCGCGTTATATATTGAAGTAAAACCATATAAATCAACTGCATTACCTAATTTTTTAAGCATATCAGGTATTTTTTGATTCTTAGTTATCCAGTAGCTTTGCCATAAAAAATCGGCTATGTTTTCGCTCATCCAAGCAGAAAACCCTCGTGAATTTGAGTCATTCGTTGGCGCGCTCGTCGCACTACGATTACCTTCATGCACATCAAGGTTATGTTCAAAGCCGCCGGTTTTAGGTAACCAATTATTGGTTTTATCCCAAGCATGTTCATTTTGTTGCATATGAGCAAGCGAGGCAATTCTTTGGTTTATATGGTTATAAATAGTAACGTCAGCCGTCATTTCATAAGCGGTTATTTCAGCTAATCCTGCCATGCCCGCGCCGCGTTCGGTAAACCCTTCATTTTCACTGTCAAAGTCATCACGCGACCCATACTGATTCCAACCTAAATCGCTTTGCAATGCCATATCTATGATAAGTGAATTATCCCACTGGCTGTCATCGCCCGTTAAAGCCCATGCTAATTTAGCTTGTTGTGGCGCAATATATTTACCGTCGGCACAGGCAACACTGCCCCATGTCCAACAACCACGGCCACCCGATTGGCTCGGCGATGAACTATCATTTCTTACATGCGAAAAATAAAACTGTTTACTTAATATTGCCTCCTTTAAAAACTCGACTAGTCCTGTTGTCATGTACGCTTTAAAGTAAGCACTTGAACGGTCAAATAACCAATTTGCGCTACTTGATGTCGTATAGTTTAAATTGCCTGACCATTGTTTAAGCTGAGAAAGTTGATATTGTTCAAAACTATCATCAGCCCCTTGTGAGCTAAGGTAAGGGGGAATTAATCCAGATGTCGCTAAATAGTTTTTATCATGTAAGGCGAATATTCTTGGATACAGCATATTGGCTTTATCAGCCCCAGCAGTAGCCCAACCGTCTGCATGAGGTTGCTCGCTCAGATCCTTTGTTAAGTCACGTCCATTATTGGTTATGGTTAATTCGATATTGCCTAAAGTCATATCAACATTTTGTAATTGTATTGTGGCTGAACGTATTGAATTATCACTCCAATGCCAACGTAAACCTGCCTTAACAAAAATAGCCTGTTCTACCCCTTTCATTGTCACCTTTATTGATGAAGTATCTTGAACTATGCCTTCAGCAATAGGTAACGCAAAGGTAATTAGTTCACTTGTATAGGGGGTTATCTCAGTGTCAGGTTGTAAAGTAACTGTTGTATATAGTTGGCTGCTGTCGGTATTACCCAGAGGAAGAACGGTTACCACAATAGTGTCGCTCGCTTCTGTACCAAGGCTATTAATAACGGTAATCTTAAATTCTAAGTCAGTCGCTTCAGCAACTGATGGTGAGGTAAATTGAATGTCAGTATCTGAAACATCAATAATAGACACTGTTGGCCCACTGATTTGTTGCCAAAGATAGCCATCGATAGTGCCTTCAGTATCTGAGGCAGCACCTGTTAATAGAACAATATCACTGCTTTGAACTTTTTTGTCAGCACCTGCGTGCGCAACAGAGGTTGTATTGGTTGGGATTTCTACTTCAGGAATATCGACTGCTTGCGTTTGTTTACCAGCGCTTTCGCCCCCACAGCCTAATAGGAAGAAAAATAACATGCATGAGCTGAATCTTGTGACTGCTTTTAAGGAGTAAAAATGTTTCATTAAATGAAAATCCGTTAATTAATGTGAAAAGATACCGATAAATATTACTGATTTAATGACAAGCTTAAAGTATCAATACATTCTAACGTGTAATTAAAGCTTAAAAAACCTTCTTTTTAGTAACAGAATAATTTTATGAATAACGAGCTTCTGCTTATTTTTAAGTAAACTAAGTGAAAGCATTGGCTGCTTGTCACAAGCAAACTTAGATTTATAACTATTGTTAACGCCACCCATCATAAAATCGTACTTTGCTGCATTGCAATGCTCAATTGACCAATAGTGTAAGTATAGACCGGGTGAAAGCTTTTGATAATTTATTTGATCCCAACCGCTTTGGTAAAAATAAAAAGTACTACCATCAACTAAATAATAATTGATCGCTATCGGTTTGTTATCTATAAAAATAGCGCTTATTGCAACGTTATTTAAATGCTCTTTAATTAAAGATAAATGAAAAGCATTAAACTCTGATGAACTAAATGCACCCAAATCACCTTTATTTAACCACCTTGTTTGATGAAACTCTGCCAGTGTTGGCCACATTTTCATAATTTCATCTTTTGCTAGCCAGCGAATATTAACATTAAATTGCTGCAGTTGGTTTTGGGTTCGTTTTATTCTTGAACGGGTATTTTTAGAGACGCTTTGCAGTGACCACTCTTTGCATTCTATAACATAGCGATAATAGTTTCGTTGACTGGAATTACCATTAAGTAAGGGGAAGATATTTGCTATATGTGAAGTACCTAAAACGGCTTTAGCGATGAATAAGTCAACCGACAAGTTATTTAAATGCTGAGCAAGTTGAGGATAGAGTTGTTTTTCATATCCCGGTTTTATTTGAATGTCTAAGTATTCAGACGACACCTCTGTATTTTCAGGCTCTCCTTGGCCAATAAAATACAAAGATGATACATAAGGGAAGGTTTGTTCTTTTTGTATATAAAAAGGGGCGAAACCAATAATAGTATCGCCTTGAGAATATATAATACAGTGCAGTTGCCAGCTTTGCTGCCAGTAGTGTTTATACCAAGTATCTAACCAAATACGAGATTCAAAAATAGTACGACATTCAATTACGTCAGTAAAAGCTAAAAATGCCCGTTCTAACTGTTCGTACGAGCTGACGATAACTTCCTGTATGTCTTCTAGTTCACTACTCATAATCACTACACAATTTTTAGAGAATAATCATTCATTAATCTGACGGTTACAATACTTACGTATTATGCAGGCTTTTTATTGAGCTTAAGCTTACTCGCCAGTAAATTAAAAATCATTACTTTAAGCGGTTTATCTAGCAGCAGAACCCAGCACACAAGAATAATGAATGGGAACGTTATGGCTCCAGACAGAATAAGTGTTAACCACGAATCAATCACTAAATATTCTAAAGCATAATTGCCTAATAACCCTAAAGAATACACAAGAAATATCGAGGCAAATAACCGAATATAAATAGCTTTAGTTTTGTAATTATTATAATGACGAAACAGTGCCATTTTCACATAAATATTAAAGATAAGGTTCGTTAATGCACCACTCATTGCTATACCAATAAGGCCATATTCTAAACCGAGGTAAATCGACATTGGCACATTAAACGCAACAATACAAAAGCTGATAGCAGACAATAATTTATGATTAGCCTGCGCAAGCAAAATACTGTTAGCACTGGTATTAAAACCGCTACATATTGTGGCAAACACAGCGAAACATAAAATGTTGTATGAATAAGCAAATTCATCACCTACCCATAAAACAATAAACACTTTACCAAACATTAACAGTGAGATATTTAAAATCGTTGAAACAAAAATATTAATCGTTGTTGTTTGAACAAAAATCTTCTCCATGTTTTGTTTTTTTGCGGCCATTTGATTATAAATAGGAGAAAATACGCCAGTAATTGTGCCGATGAATGCTTGACCATGCATTACTAGGTTTGACGATATTTGTTGTATTGCAAGCGAAGGCAAATCGAATAACTTGGTAATAATAATAGGGGCAGAACGCGCACCAATCGTGTTAATAATACCGTTTAACACTAAGTGTTTAGAATAGGCAAATAACGACTTTATTTCGTCTAATTTTATCAAGCTTACTTTAAACGAGAGGCTTGGAAATAAACGTTTAGCATAAAAAACTTTGAGTAAATTTGTTAATATATCGGCAGCGAGCGTAGCAACAACTGCACCCCAAATATTTAAATCAGAGATAAACCAAAAAACTAATAACGCTTTTACAACTGCGTTTAAAGACGACAAATTAGCGTCAATATCAAACCGTAGTAATCCTGCGAAAAAACCGTGAAAGGGGTTCATTAAAAATCCCCAAAGCACTTTTACCGAAAGCACTAATAGAATATCTATCAGTGTTATTTGTTCTGGGCCCGTTACACCAAAAATAGCAGGAACTTGCGTTAAACCAACCATTATTAATACAGATGCAAGACCAAGTACTGCAAACAGTGCCATAGAGGTTGAAAATACCACATTAACTCGTTGAGTGTCTTTTAACTCTAAGGCTTGTACTATCTGTCGTTGTACCGCTTGCGGAAAACCTAAATCAACAACATTAAACCAACCTAAAATAGAGAGTATTAATATCCACAGACCATAGTTAGTCGTACCTAATTCACTAATAAGGTAAGGAGTCAGTAATAACGAGGTAACAACAACGATGGCACGTTCAAGAAAACGAAAGATAGAGCTTTTTAAGAGGAGTTTTTTCATTTTATGCCAAGTACTTGTATATTTTAGCCATGCTTAAGAATCTCACTTAGTTGTTGTATAAATATTTTACTAGCATTACCACTATTGAAAAGGTAATTATTAATAAACAGTTCTCTTTGTTTACTTAGAGTATCAAGTTCGATCGCATGTTCGATAGTTAAATCTTCATTATTATTCCAACAGGGTACAGGGCAAAATTTAATGATTTCGTCATAAATCTTTAGTGCATTACAATGTTCATATAAATCTTTATTACCATCAAGTAATACATTTTTTTTCAGCGCCATTGCTTCAAATAAAATTGAGCTAATATCACTTATTACTATATCACTCGCTTTCACTAAATCTAAAGTAGTGAATTGACTTTCAGGAGTGTTGATATGTAAAAGTTTAATTTTATTATTATTTTTGAAAAAATCTTCACCTTTGCAGCGATTTTTATCAAATAATAAGGGGTGAGGACTAACTACAATGTTAAATTGCTTCTTAGTGCTTAAAAAAGCCAAAATTGTTTTTATATCAGATATTTTAGTTGTGTCGGAACACCAACTAGGCGCATAAATAATAAGAGGCTTACTGCCATCAAACTGATAAAATTCGATAATTTCTTGTTGACGAGAAGACTTGTCCTCTAATATTGGTAAGCCAACCGGAATTACTCTTTCTTTAGGTAAATTTTGAATTTGTAACTCATATGCAGGGCGATAAGGAGAAAAAACAAAGTCGAATTCTAATAGCTCATCTCTTGCAACATAGTCTAATTTAGGGCCAATTCCATGCCCGAAATAAATAGTAGGGCAGCTAAACCAATGAGGTATCTTATTATAATCAGTTGAGATAAATGCATCGGCTTTTTTATAAATAGGATATTCGTTGATAGTTTTATATGCCTGAACGTTTTTGAGTTCGTTCAGGTCTTTACCATTTGGTGTAATCACAACAATGTTATATTCATCCATTTCTGAAAGTAAATGGATTACATGCTTAAAATGTTCTAGATGAAAAGGTGTATAAGCTTCTAATATCACTAAAGGTTTTGAAGAAATAAAAAAACGAGCGAGATTACAACACAGGTTGTGTAAAAATTTCTTTTTCCCGCTGGGAAATAAGGCTGGCATAGGCATTAGGGTTTTTCTTGTTTGAATTGTAAATTAACGATATTAGATAAGTTTTTTATTCAACACTATTGATAACTTCAATTATCTCGGTTGTAGAAATAGAAGGTGTTCGTTTGAGGTATACCACTTCACAAAGGTCTTTGAAGTGGTCAAACTTTCCTTCCCAATCATCGCCCATCACTAATATATCGGCATTAAATTGTTTAATATAATCTGCCTTTTTTTCCAATGACTCTTCAGGAAAGCAAAGATTAACATAGCGTAAGCTATTGATTATTTTCATTCTGTCACGCTCAGGGTAGATAGGGTTTCTCCCTTTTTTACTATAATTCAGAGCGTCTGTTGACACACCAACAATTAAAGTATCGCCTAAGGCCGCAGCTCTTTGTAGGATATTAATATGACCTACATGGAAAACATCAAATGTTCCAAAAGTAATAACCGTTTTCATTCTAATCCTTTACATATAAAAATTAAAGACGTGATAGTCTATGAATTATGACAGAATTATGAAATCATGAATATAGTGCATATTAAGTTATAACAGTTGAAGTGTTATTTCTTCAAAATAGTAGCGATTGATTTTTCTGGAAAATAGGTATCGTTTAATTCCCCACATATTTCCATTGCGATATCATAAATAAAATTAGTATCTAACTTTTCTAATATCCCGTGCTTTCCTTTAGCTTTAAACTCATGAGTAGAATTATTAATAATCTTTGGTGTATCGACATCTAAAAAACTTAATATTTTAGAGGTACTTTTAGAGATGTCTTGCGTTTTAATAATTAATAATTTGTCTTGGTGCACTGAATTAATTACTTTTTGGTTATGCTCTTTCCAGAATTCTAAATATGATCTGACTGGGTATAATTTCATTTCTTCTAAGATTCGATCATGTTTAGTGTATTGATGTCCTCTGGAGTAATAATTATTCCTACCAAGATCGTATACAGATTCATTCGTAAGTGTTGGTCTCGAAAGTTGATGGTTAAACCAAGAGTCCATCCAAGATAAACAGTCACGAATTGTTAGAATATATTTTGCATCATCAGATATATGAATTAACTGTTCAATTACTCCTCCTAAGTAGTGAGAAGACTCCATCTCTAGCCAGTTAGAAATGTCCCTAGATTTTAAGATTTTAATTATTTCATTATGCGATATCTCACCTTTTGCTTTTTTATTTATAAGATTGATCATAAATATTTCGTTAGGTTCATGAGTAGCTCTATACCCTTTTAGTATATTAGCTATAGAATGAGTTCCTGACTTTGGAGTTCCTATGCAAAAAGCGTGGAAAGCTTTTTTCTGAAAAAAACTTCGTAATGGGTACTTATACCTACCGTTTTCAAAAGATTTTAAATCTTTATTGTATTGCTTAACACCTGATTCTATATTCATTTAATTAATCTCTTTATATTTGTAGTGATTTCTAGCAGTAAAAATTTAGCATGTGTATTAATAATATCATTGTGTTTTATTTTGACTAAAGAACTGTTAATTTTTTGCCATAGTTTTAACTTCTAAACCATTAAAATTTTGGGTGCTATGGCAGAGTTGACATAAATCTTTAATATAAAGTTCATAATAAGTATATATTTGAGTTGTTATCCTTATGGAGTGATAACAATCCAAACTTCTCAAAAGACGCTAGCCATAGATAAAGCATGGTATTTTTTATATCTTACTTACAAGGAGTAAGTATTGAATCTTTCAATTGTTTTTGCCACATACAAGAATGAAAAGATACTACAAAAATCTCTTGAGGCGTATTGTTTAATTGAAACTAAATATCAATGGGAATTAATTATCATTGATAATGCCTGTCGCCAAGAAACTAGAGAGCTTATCGAACGTTATAAACAATATCTTCCTATTGTTTTTTTAGAGCAGCCTATACCAGGAAAAAATAGTGCGCTTAATTTAGCCTTACCCTTAATTAAATCAGATTTAGTCCTTTTTACTGACAACGACATTTTACCTAATGATAACTTAGTTACTATTTGCGTTGAGGCGGCGAAAAATTACTCAGACGTTAGTATTTTCAGTGGTCAAATTTTGCCTGATAGAGAACTACCTCTATGGCTTGATACCACTTCACATCGTATTTGCTCGGCATTAGGTATATACAATAAAGGTGAGCAAGATAAAGATATTTTCCCTGAAGATGTTTGGGGTGGGAATATGTTGGTAAAAAAAGAAGTCTTTACTAACGGAGTTATGTTTAATACTAGTGTAGGCCCAAATGGTAAAGACTATGTGATGGGCAGTGAAACAGAACTATTAAAACGTTTACAAGCCGATGGTTTTAAAGCCATGTATTTGGCAAGTAGTAAAGTGTACCATCAGATAAGAGATGAGCAGTTATCCCTAGATTGGTTAAGCCAACGCGCTTTAAGGTCTGGCAAAGGTTCAGCTTTCAATAATGAAGACAATGCTATAAAGCTATGTGGAGTCCCGCGTTATTTATTTAAGAAACTCGTAATAGATTATTTATGTTTGTTAAAGGCAACGATTTGTAGTGGTAAGCGTTTGAAGTGCTTAACCAGTATGGAATACTATTTTACTAAAGGGAAAGTACAACAAGTAAAACAACAAAGTAAATAATATTTATTAATATTATTTACTTTGTAATGAAGATTAATGAATATTCACGTTAAAAATCATTTTGATAATGGCGCCTAAAAAATAGTAATACTTTTTTTCTAGCCCAGTTGTTTTGCCACCAGCCGTCATACAGGTTTTGTACATAAATTGATGTTTTAATTGTGGATGTTGATTGTACAAAGATTGATGCTTTTTCAGTAATTGTCTATGCCCAATAAATATTTTTCGACCATTGGATGAAATATTGCCGTGACCCTCTCGACGTAAAAATGCTAATGGTTCACTTAAAAAACCAATATTCTCGCCTGCTGCAACTAGTCTAATAGTTATATCATGGTCTTCAGAGCATTGAATATCTGTATCGAATCCATCAACTTTTTGAAAAGCGCTTTTTTTGATTAGCCATGATGTAGGAACAGCATGACTTGATACTAATAAATCTTCAATAGTTAGCTCGAGCGGTTTATTATTAAATTGCGCTATAACTTCTTTGCCAATAAAGGTTTTTATACCTGTATGACAAGAACTGAATTCAGGATGATTATTTAAAAAAAACAGTTGTTTTTCTAATTTTTCAGGTTCCCACTTATCATCTGCATCCATAAATGCAATCCAGTCACCGCTGGCCTCTTTGACACCGATATTTCTAGCTCTTGCGGGACCGCCATTTTTTTCTAAATTAATGACTTTAATATCGTTATATGAGGCTAAAAAATTTACAGCTTTTTCACCACAACCATCAATAACGACAATAATTTCTTTGGCAGGGAGTGTTTGTGACTTAATTGAGTTATATGTTTCTTCAAAAAATTCTTCAGCATGGTAAAACGGTATAACGATACTTATAGACGATCTCACTTAAAATTCCTTATTAGTATAAAAATTTATTGATTTACCTTCGGGGTCTTGCACAGGATCCCACACTGGTTTAATCATGGTTTTAATTTTTGCGGCAATACGTGTAATGAAATTGGCAGCTGATATTGGTATATGTAGCCAACGACAATACAAGAAAATACGACGACGAAATACCCAGTGATACATGGCTTGTTCGGCATAAAATTTGTAGCCCCAGCGTTGCTCAAATAGTCGAGATGCTTGCCATGTTAAACTTTTTTTCCATCGGAAAAAGAAAAAGCGCATATCTGAATATTCCATACGAGTACCTAAATTATCAAAAATGACAATTGATTTAGGCTGAGAAAATATTTTATACCCCATTTTCTTCAATTGCATAGCAATATCGATATGTTCTCTGATCACCATTTGAGGTAATTCTAATTTTTTTAATATTTCAGTATTAAAAAGCACACCGTGAAGTTCAAACATTTCGGACGGTGTGACTTCTGTTGGAATATCTTCTGGTAATGCCCGTCGAAGGTGTTTTTTCTCAATAAGGTAGTCTTCATCTTTAATGGCTAAAAAGGTAATTTCATTGGTGAATAAATGATTACGCAATGGCGCACCTACGTCGACACCTGCTTTTTCTAGGGTTAATGGGTTTACAACAGCAACATTGTCAAGCGCTGCGACTTCTAATAAAGGCGGTAACCAGTTTTCGGTTACATTAGAATCATTATCAAGAAACATTACGTAGGGTGTTGTAATATCATCTCTGACTTTTCTCATCGCTTCCATGGGAATGATTAATCCCATTTCGATAAGTTCAGCATTGTCTTTAGTTGCAAGTAGTTTAATTAACTGTTTTTTAATTACTTTAGGGTAATCAAGATCTAATACTTTTAATAAAAAAGGCTGTTCTGTAACCTTATATAAGTTTTCTATACATTCAATTACGCCTGAATAGCGGTCTCTAGGGGTAATAATTACGGTGACTTTTATATCATTCATTTTGACCATCCACTTTATAATTGTTTAAATACCTAATGTTGTTTGTATAGTAGCCTATTAGTGTATTTAAAATCATCAATTCATTTGAGTAGATCGTTAGCTGTATTGTAAAGTAATAATACTGTCATGTTTTCTATCTAGCTATTACGGTATTGAATATTTCTAAGTATTTGTTCACCATATTGTCAATTGAAAACTGTGTAGAAATTCGCTTATAAGCATTTTCACCTAACAATTTTCTTAGATCAGGTGATGCTATCAGTTCTTTCATTGCTTCGGCTAGTTTTTCTGGGTTAGCAGGTGGCACTAAGTAACCTGTTTCTTCATGAAGAATAATTTCTTTTATGCCTCCTACATTAGTAGCAACTGCCGGCTTCCCTTTAGCTCCAGCTTCAGCAAATACAAGACCAAAGGCTTCTTCTATTGAAGGTTGAACAAAAATATCGCAGGCTTCAAGCCATTGTGATGCATTATTTATTTGCCCTAAGAACGTAATATGATTGTGTAATCCTAGTTGTTCTACTAAGGCTAACAAGGTGTTTTTTTCATATTCACTTCCATCACCGGCAATATATAAATGAATGTTTTGATCATTAGTGATTAACGATGATAAGGCGATAATGGTGTCTTGATGGCCTTTTATTTCGCCAAGGTGTCCAATACTTAACAACACTGTTTGTGTTTCTGGAAGTTGTAATATGTTACGCGCTTCTCTAACCGATGCAGTCGTTGGTAAATTTTCAATAATTGATCCACCATGCACTACATGGCACTTTTTCGCTGGCAAGGATAAATTTTTTGTTAATAAAGATAAGCGGTCATACGAGACAGCAATATAATGAGAAAGTAAAATTTTAAGTAACGTATTTACTTTGCTCGGTTGATATTTACTTAGGTCAGAACGATGAAAAGTGCCTATTGTAGGAATACCGCAAGTAAAGCCAGCAATACCAGCATAAAGTTGGCTGAGTTCACAATGGGCGTGAATAACCTGAATATTATGCTTTTTTATGAGTGCTCTGATTTTCTTAATTAACTGAAAAGCTGAAATGCTTTTACGTTCAATAATTTCTAATGCAGGTATTTCAACCCAAGATTCAGGTTGTGATAAGCATAGTGGAGCAACATATTGCTTATGTTTTCGCAAACCAGAAATAGTGTCTGAAAATCGTTTTGTTCGACCGCCTTTTTCTAAACTTTGCACTACTTCTAAAATTCTCAATTGAGGTTGAGAGTTCATATTACTTCCTTGGTTTTGGGCATATATGTTTATTTTCTACGTATCAATCATAACGAAACTCAATTATTATACCTTTAAATTGAGTCGTTAGAATATAGCTGATTTTTCCAAAATCAAAGTTAGTAATGGATGGAGTTGAAGTGATAAAAGTTGCACATGTTGTAGGCAGTTTAAAAATTGGTGGTGCAGAGCGTTTTGTTACTGATTTATGTGAAGTGCAGAAAAGCAATAAAAAATTTCCTGTAATAATTTCTTTAGGGCAGCCAGGTGAAGCATTAGAGCAAGAGTGTCATCAATTAAACACACCGGTATATAGTTATAATAATTCACTTATTGTTAAGTTGATAAAGGTTTTTTATCAACTACGAAAGTGCAATATTTTACATATTCATTCCCCACATGCATTAAAGTTTCTTCGCCCCATATTACCTTTTTTAAAAGCTAAAATTATATATACACGTCATGGGGCTTCGCCATTAGCTGGACCGGATTGGATAAAGTTACATAAAAAAGTAATGCCATTTATTAATGCAATTACTTTTGTATCACAAGAAGGGAAAGACAACTTTCAACAAACTCACCAGTGGCATAATGTACCAAGCTCTGTCATTGATAATGGGGTACTTATTCAACCAATAGTTAAAGATGAAGCAGCTAAAGCCGGGTTAAGAGTTGGGTCAGTTGGCCGTATGATCCCTTTAAAAAATCAAATTGCGTTATTACGAGCTGCGTATTTATTACCTTTGTCAGTACAAGAAAACCTCGAAATACATTATTTTGGTGATGGTGAGTGTCGGTCTATTTTAGAAAAATACAATAGCGAACAGAATTGGCCAGTGAAAGTGTTTTTTCATGGGATGGTTACTGACAGAAATGTTATTTATTCTAGCTTTGATGTACTAGCGGTAACGTCAGAAACCGAAGGTTTGTCTATGGTAATTATTGAAGCGATGGCAAATAAGATTCCGGTTGTTGCTACTAATGTTGGTGGTAACCCTAAGTTAGTTATTGATGATACAACCGGCTATTTATTTGATTACAACGATGATGAAAAACTAGCGGAACGCTTAATTGCTTTTGCTGAAAATTCTCAATTAACGAATAATCTTGGAGAACAAGCGTTTTCTTATATTCAAGAAAATTTCTCATTAGAAGCTACAGCCAAAAAGTATGCCGAACTTTATCAAGCGTAGGCTAACAACACTCACTTCGTTATATTTTTACTGTTTAGTTATAGCGGTTGTGGTTGTTTCAGTTTTACCTTGGTGGCCCTTTTATCAGTGGTTGATTATCCCTAAGTACTTATTATTATTTGGTCCTCGGTGGTGGTTAGCCATTGTTAGTTTATGTATTTTGGCTTTTTGGGCTTATTTAAGTAGAAGAAAGCGACTGTTATTGCCTGTACTGTTTATGGGGGTACTTAATTATTTAGATTTTCAATTACCCTCTCTTACTCAGTATTTTCAGCCCTCAATTGAAAATACGCAAACCATTAAAATTATTCAAGCGAACATTGGTGGCGGTGGATCTATTTATGAGATTCAATTACTGATACAAGATGAACAGCCTGATATTGTACTTTTGCAAGAAGCTAAAAAGATTGATTTTTCGAAGTGGCTTTCGCCAGAATATCGAACTAGTTGTAAAGGTGGGCTGTGTATTGTTAGTAAATTGGATTTTGAAGAACTTGGTGCGTTAAATAGGAAATTAATTCAAGGTTGGGGGAATTTTGCTATGCTGTATAAAATAAAGACAGCGCAAGGCGATTTTTCTTTAGCTAATATTCATATGGAAACGCCAAGAACAGTCATTATGAGTATTATACATGGTGTTTGGGCACAACCTAGCGCTACTAAATTAGATGGTGATAGGCAATATGAGGCGTTATTAATTTCGTCATGGCAACAAGCTCAAGATAACGCCATTATTGTAGGCGATTTTAACATGCTAGAAGATGAGAATATTTATCAAAAGTATTTTTCATCTATGAATAATGCCCTGGGCAGTGCAAGTGTTGGATTAAACTACACTAAGAAAACCTCATGGCACGGGGTTCGTATTGACCACCTTTTATTTTCTGATAATTTTACTTTGAAGGAATCAAGAGTTTTGAATTCTTTAACCGGTGATCATCAACCCATTACTTCTATATTAAGCTTTAAAAATGAAAATTAATCTTAATTCAATACTATTATTTATTAGTTTATTTGTATTTTCAGCTTTATTTACTGTAAGCGCTAATAATACGATATCTATCGATATTGCAAACGATGATGATGCGTCGTTATTAATGTTACCTATTCCTAATGAAGTGATATCCGTTCGTTCAAACTTGGCTGTTTACTATAAGGATATCCCTATTAATGCAACCTTTTACATGGCAGCAGAGTGGCCAAACTCTGAGTCGACAGTGTATGTTAGAACTTTACTAATTGATTCACCTGAACTTAAAGGTTTTTCAGGTAAATTATCGTTTGTGTGGTCAAATACTCGCACTGAAAATTCAAGAAGTGTTACACGTATTCTAGATAAAGACCTGAGGGTAGCATTGAGTTCAAAAACACGAACAGCGAACTTAGTTTACCCATCAAAACATTGGTTAAGACAAAGCTTATTATTACATCCTATGGATCAACGTTACGAAACTGATTGGTATGTATTACCGCAGGAAAAATATGCCCATTTTGTTACCAATAAAGAGGCTTTGTTAAAAAAAGGGTACCCACCTAAAAAAGCTGCTCAGTGGTTATATGATCGTCCACAAGCGTTATATCAATTATATATTATGACCGAAGATAAGCAGTGGCTTACTAAGGCTAATACGTTAGCTGATTTTTACCAAGAGCACCTTGATGAAGATGGCCAATTTACACTAAAAAATCGGTTTGACCCTAAATACTTAATGCCAGCAGGTTTAGCATTTCAATATTTACTTAATGCTGACGAGAGTGCTTTAAAGGCATTAACAAGTATGTTTCAGCTTTCGCTAGACTGGGATGAGAAATATAGTTTATCGCGTGGTTTTTGGACTGAACGTAATCAAGCGGCTGCATTGAATGTGGCGGTGAGATACTGGGAGCTAACACAAGATAAAGAAGCACTATTGAGAATTAATGACATTATTGATGCGACAGTTAAAATGACCTTTAATCCTGAAAGTAATTGGCCTATACGAGGGTGTCCGCAGCATAGCTTTAAATCACATGAAGGTTGGGGAGATGATACCGCGGCATGTTCTCCGTGGATGATGGCTTTATTAGGCGATGCATTATGGCATTACTATCGGTTAACGGGCGACGAAAAAGCATCGGCTTTACTTAATGCCTTTGGTGATTTTATTTTAAATAATGGTATTTATTATGGTGATAAACGCGTTAAGAATATCGTTATTCCTAAATATATTGTGTCGATGGAAAACCCAGAGCAAGAAGAATTAAATCAATGGTCAGATCCGCAACATGCTTGTGATGTGGCTGCTTTATTAGGTAAGTCGGTTTATATAAAAGAACTGAAAGGGCAGGATGCTTTTGTGGTAAAAGAGTTATTTCGTTCACTTGTGGAGCAATGTAAGGGTTCGTACCAAAGACTTAAAGCAGAAAAAACAGAGAAGAAGTTCTGGACGTTAATGCCGCCTCGTCGTTTTGCTTGGATGTATTCATCAACAAGCGATTTACCTTGGTTAGTTGATCGCTTGTTGAATTGATAAGCTTATTTATATTAGACACACAGGAACTGTGATAACAGCAATAAATTTACTCTTTGTGTTATCAGTTATGCGTTTCTATAAAGTTGTTAAGTTCATTGTTGCAATCACTTTCACACGCTAAATAAACCCAATGTAATTTAGTATCGTTAATATTTGCTAAAGCTTTTTTGATTCGGGCTATTTTTAACGCGCCTAAGCTGGTGTAAGTCACTTCATCAAGCTCATATTTAAATAATATAACGCCTGTACCCTGATGTGACTTGGTATAATTAATATTCCAACCTTTCGTTATTTCAGAACGAATGCGAAGATGATCTTTTGGCAGCATTTCGTTTGCATAATAACTAGGTTTGCCGTCGAGATTACTACCATCAAAATTGAATGTTTTATATGAACTACCGTTATTATCTAACGTTTTCTGGTCTACGCTTGAATAAAAATAAACAGTTGGGAATATCCCTGTCATTTGAACTATGTTTGTAGTTTCATTATTTTGCGTATTATTCAAAAATGATTTCATTGTGGTAGACGAGATAACCATGATGGCAAGCAATGTTAGTACTACTACTAGTTTAGGTTTAGTACTGGGTGTTACATTGTTGTTATTTTGAAATATATCAGTATCAATAAGTTTGTTGCCCCAAGCGAACAGCAATACCATGAATGGGATGTAAATGTACCAGCCAAAAGTATTGTGATCTTCCATCAAGCCACTTTCCATATTGGTGTATTCACCAATCATAATAAGTGCGGTTATTCTGATCCAGTTTGTTACTAGCGCACCTATAATAGCTACGGTAATAAACAGAGCTGCACGTTTTAAACTTTTTATATATAAGAAAACATACAGTGAACTGATAGCGATAGAAACAATAAAATAGCGTAATCCTGAGCAACCATCAGCTATTTCAAATACGCCAGCAGGAATCGTAACAAACTCAGCTTCAACAAATGTGGGTATTCCTGTGAAACTCATAATATAGGTTACAGCAATTACCGAAAGGTTTTGTAAGTAAGGTGTTAAAAGCCCCCAGAAAGGGAATATAAAAGCCATAAAAGCAACGGGAAATATAATTATCCAACTAAAATTGAATAATAATATTAGGCTTGATGTAGCAAGCGCTAAAATAGCCAGCCAATAGCCAATACTGATTTGAGCATCACTGGTTATAAATAACAGAAATGCGCTTGAAAGTACTAATAAAATAGAAACAGTAGATAATTTTTCTCTGAAGAGTAGCTTGCCACTGCGAGATAACTCAAAAAATAAGTAAAGAACGATAAATGGAATTAAGAAGGCATGTGAGTATGTACCGTCATCAAAACTGTGGCGCTCTAATGTTTCCATAATAGGATAATTTAGCAGGCTTAATACTGTAAATAACACTAGGATGCTCAAAAAAGGGAGCAGCGATTTATTTTGTGAACTTGTATTTTTCTTCATTGATGGATTATTCATTGAGTTATGTATTGTATCGTCCTTAGTTTCATTAAAATAATATTTATAATTCACGACTTTATTATATAGGTAGTCCATTTTGTCGTGTTTATTTAATGATGCCCTGATATAGTTGAGGTTACTTTATCAATAGTTAATATAACTTACCAATAGTTTTATTTTGATTATTAAGCCTGTTACTAAGTTCTGCCTTTATGACTTTTAGCATTTATGAGACCATTTTTTTAAGCACAATTATTAAGCACAATTATTAAGCACAGTATTCGAAATTATCGGGAGTATCCGATAGTCTTAAAACCGTGACTAGGTATACACAAATGTATACTTAATTCATTTTGTTCGAAAATAAACAATTCACACAGAATTATAAATTTTTATGATGTTTTACAATAAAAATATTTTAGCTGATTTACCTAATAAAGAGTGATGGAGTACTAATGAAATTTAAAATTCAAAAAATTACCATAGCAATTTCTCTACTGATAACTTTAGGCGCTTGTACGCCAAACAGTACACAAGAAGAACAAATTGCTGAAGCAAAATCATATTTACAACAAGACAAGCCTAAGTCTGCGGTAATACTACTTAAAAAGGCGATTGTACAATCTCCTAAAGCAGCACTACCTCGTTTTTTATTAGGTAGTAGCTATTTACAAATAGGCAGTGTTGTTTCAGCTGAAAAAGAGTTGTTATTATCACTTGATTTAGGTTTTGATGTTAATTTAGTTGCCCCTCTTGTTTTTAGGTCACTGCTAGCGCAACAAAAGTATGAAGATATTGTCTTGTTTGCAAAAGAGTGGGATATCACTGACAAGGAAGCTCAAGGAATTGTTTGGGCATATGAAGTGATTGCTCTGATTGGGCAGGAGGAATTATCAGAAGCTAAGCGCATATTAGATAAAGTGAACTCTACGTTACCTAATGAGACCATAGTGCAAGTAAGTAATGCATATTACCAAGCAGCAACAAATAACATCGCAAGTGCTCTATCTACTGTTAACCAAGTCTTGCTTGAGCAACCAGACTCTCTTGAAGCAATAGATCTAAAAGGTAATTTATCTCTATTTACAAAGGATAACGAGGGAGCTATTTCTGCTTACAAGCGTTATTTAAATTACATTCCTATAAATTATCAGGTTCAAATCAAATTAGCTAAGGCATATATACAAGGTGGTAATTTTGATGAAGCTGAAAAAATAGTAGACGCTTTATTTAATATTGCCCCAGAAAATGCACTTTTACATCAGATTAAAGGATTATCGCTTTATGCTAAAGAAGATATATCACTTGCTAAATACCATATAGAAAAAGCGATACAAAATGGTATGAGAAATCGCTCTAATCAGTTAATTGCAGGTGTGATTTATTTTAGAGAAAAAAATTATGAACAAGCATACTATTACCTTAATGCAATAAGGGATACTTTAGAAAATGGCCACTCAGCGAAAAAAATTCTTGCCATTACAGAGTTAGCGCTAGGTTATAATACTAATGCAGGGCAAACCTTATCAGAATTAGAAATAATGACAGCAGAAGATGAAAAGCTGCTGACTGAAGCTAGTCTGGTTTTATCTAGTCGAGGTGATCGTCAAGCAGCTAAGAACTCTATTAGTCAACTTGATAGTGTTGATATGCATGATCCCGACAGTATTTTAAAACTAGGTGCAATAAAGCTATATCTTGATGATGTGGAAGGTCTTATTGATATAGAAAAAGTTGTTGCTTCTTCTCCTGAAGATTTAAACCCTAAGGTAGTACTTTTTACTGCTTACCTTGAAGCGAATGATTTTTCTAAAGCTTTAGCTATTGCTGAATCCTTAAAAAAAGATATTAAAAGCCAACTCATTGGGTTTAATTTAGCAGCTCTTGTACATATTAAAAAAAATGAAATCGAAAAAGCGAAAGATAACTATACAAGTGCTTTGGATATTGATGTAAACAACATTAATTCATTAGTTTTTTTTGCGAGCCAAGCATGGAGTAGTAGTGATTTTAATTTAGCTAAAGGCTATGTTGAACGTATTCTTAAAGAGCGGCCTATGCATATCTTCGCATTAAAAATGAATTTAAGCATTGATATAGCAAGTAATGAGGTTAACGAAAGCCTAACCAAAATAAAAAATGCTTATAAAGCGCAACCTGAGATGCCGTATCGCTTATTGTTAGTGGACTCTCTATTTAAACTTCAAAAATTTAACGAAATTATTCCACTATTAAATGATGCTGATGTAGCTCTAGATGAAAATACTAATAATCAAGTTTGGGTTTATTTGATTCGAAGCTATCAATTAACAAATGAAATAGAAAAAGCCATTGATGTTGCTAATAAATGGTCGTTAATAAAACCAGAAGAGCAGTTGTCTTGGTTGTATGCTATAGATTTACTAGATAACCAGCAAAAATTAGCTGAGGCACTTTCTAAAACTGAATCAGCGTTGTTAATACACCCGCAAAGTGCACGCTTAAAAGTATTGTATAGCTACTTTTTATTACATAGTAAGCAAATAGAGAAAGCAAAAGATACGTTTAATAGCTTAATAGTAGAAGCTAGAACTCTACCTTTAGGTTTGTATTTACAGGGTAACTTTTTGGCGGTAGAAGGAAGCTATCAAGAAGCTTTAAATACTTTAACTGCTAGTTATAAAGCAAGTAATAGAGCTAAAACGGCGCATTTAATTTATTTTATCTTACAAAAACTCAATCAAACAGCGCAAGCACATGAGTTTTTAGAGCAACATTTAGTACGTTTCCCTAAAGATATAGCGACACGCCTTATTTTAGCTGATAACTATATGGAGACTTCGCGTGATAAAGCTATTAATCATTATCTTTATTTAGCAAATAATAATGTCGCTTCAGCAACAGTGTTAAATAACCTTGCTTGGTTACAATTAACAAAAGGAGAATACGAGAAAGCAAAAGAGAATATAGAAAAGGCTCTTGAGTTGAACCCTAATAGCGTCAGTGTGTTAGATACAGCAGCAGAAATTAATCTTAAATTGAATAAAAAAGTAGTCGCTAAAGATTATTGGAACAAAGCTTTATTATTAGATTTAGATAATTCAAAAATAAAAGCTAAGCTTGAAGCCATTTCTAATTAATGTGGTGTTTCAAAATGGACAAGATGAAGTTAATAGTAAGGTGAATTAAAGTGTCAGTTAATTTTACAACTAAAGGAAATGTAAATGACGACAACTTAAAAAGTCATTTTAAAACATGATGTTGCAATGTTGGCACGCTTGGTGCTTATATACTTAACATAGAATTGAACTTCACTATTTACATATAAGACAAGGAATTAAAAATGAAAAAATTACTTTTAGCTTCGGCTTTAGCGTTAACAACTACTGTTGCAGTAGCAGACCCTATCTTTTTGGATGTAGGACTGGATTTTGGTGGAAATGGTAACGTTGCAACTACTTCAAGTTCTACAGGTTGGATTGACCAGTTAACATATATTTACCAATCTGATACTACTGTAGTTGATGTAGATGGTAGCTTTAGTGGTACTGCTGCAAGTTTACTTACTGACGGTGATAGCATTGTAACTAACGGTGGTTTTATCAATGGCGATTTGAACAGCCTGAGTACTAACCTAATTACAGGACTTAACCCACAACAAACAACGTTTGGTGGTCCTAGTGATAATGGTTATGGTGGTGACTGGGGTTTAACATTCCAAATCACAAACCTAATGGGTACTGTTGCTGGTGGCACTAATCAATATCTTGATTATACTTCAGGTGCTATTAGCATTTATTATTATCAAGCAGGTATGACTGCAACTACTGATTTCATTGAGTTATTTACTATTAATGTAACAAATTCAGGATTGACTGCTTCAGGTTCTTTTGTAGGTGGTAATGTTACTAACTACGGTACTGACCTTGTAAACGGTGTTGTTGCTGGTGATGTATTTAATAACCTATTTGGTGGCTTTAAAGAATATTCAGAAGATCAAGTATCTCCTGATTTCGCGGTTAATTCTTTACTTGATTATAATACTGAAGATGTGAAGAGTGCAGATTTTCTTGGTACAGATTTAGAAGGTAATAATATCTTTAGGGTTGAAGGACAGCATGATGGTTCAATTGTTTTTAATGTTCCAGAGCCTGCTTCAATTGCAATATTAGGTTTAGGTTTATTAGGTTTAGCTGGCGCACGTCGTCGTAAATCTTAATTAAATATTAGCCTCGGCTAAAATAAAAAAAACCGCCTCTTGGCGGTTTTTTTATTTCTATTTTTTAGTTTGTAAATGATAGTTTAGAATATTATGTATTAGCGGGCAGAATGAGTGTCGTTTAATCATTTGAGGTGATTTCGCTTATGATTAATTGTTACCCTTTAATAGTTGTTTTACTCGCCAGAACATATATTTTTGAATTGGGTTTTTGTTACCCCAAGGTCGCCATGTTTTTATTAGCTTGTTTCTATAGGCATCGAAATGTAATCCATGTGGGGCATGTATAACTTCACCACGCTTTAGAATGATTTTTAAAACATTAGTGCACAATGTGCCAGCGGCTAATGAAATCCCCATACATGTTGAGGGTACTTTTTTATTAAGGAAGTTTACAGAAGACCTATCAACTAGGTAATGTCTTTGTTGAACAGAAGGAGAAACACCAATAACAAAACGAATGATATTGTCATTAAATATCAGATCTTTTTCGTTATCACTTGCATCTTGAGTGGGGTCTACAATAGCAAAGTACTCATCGAAAGACATTTTTCCGGGCATAAAAACTAGAAAAGCAGTACCCATACCCATTGGTGCTGCTGTTATTGTAGGAATGCCTTTTTCATAACAACGCCTAAATACTTTACGGCGAATTTCTAAACAAAAAATATCTAGGCTATCAACATAAATATCCACACCGTCTAGAAAATCTTCTAAATTATTTTCGTCAATTCCACTGTCAAAGTTTTTTACATAGGCTTCAGGATTAATACCTTTTATAGTCTCTTCCATTACCGCTGCTTTAGCTTTGCCTAACGTAGACATATTAGCGCCTGCTTGACGGTTGAAATTGGCAACATCGTAGTCATCAAGATCTGAAATATGAAAATTACCAATACCTAGTCTAGAAAGTACAATAGTATGATCTCCGCCTACGCCTCCCAAACCACCAATGGCAACTTTTGTATTTCTTAATATTTGTTGTTCTTGTTGAGTAACCCAACCGATATTTCGAGAAAATGCTTCCTCATAATTAAACATTTAATACCCCTTGATAAAAAGACTAGTTAGCTGAAATAGATGGAAAAAGTATAGTGTTAAAATTGATTTAATTCATGTAAAAATCAATATAGACATTAAGTTTATAGTAGTTTATTCCTAATAAGCGGTTAAAACACTAATATATTTTTCAAAAGCTATTATTATGTTCTATTACTGCACTTTTGATATTAAGCACTTTTTTGTATGGAAGATACATGACTCAAGTAAAAACGCCTTCATTGGCTATTTCACCTATTATTATGTGTGGTGGTAGTGGAACTCGCTTATGGCCTCTATCGCGCGCGCAGTTTCCTAAACAATTTTTAGCATTGATAAATGATACTAGTCTGTTGCAAGACACCTTGGCGCGTTTACCAATAAAACACCAGGCACCTGTTTTTATTTGTAATGAAGATCATCGGTTTTTAGTCGCAGAACAGGTTAAACAAGTTAAGTGTTCCGGCGCAACTATTCTACTGGAGCCTGAAGGAAAGAATACAGCACCAGCAGTTGCTATCGCAGCTTTAAATGCTCTGGAAAATGATGATGATGCGCTCTTACTTGTTTTAGCTGCAGATCATGTGATTAAAGATTTAGAAAAATTTCATCAAGCTATTGATATCGCAAGTGTTGCCGCAGCACGAGGAAAATTGGTTACTTTTGGTGTTGTGCCTACACATGCTGAAACAGGGTACGGTTATATTAAGCAAGGTAATAAAAAAGGCGATGGTACCTATCAAGTTGCTAAATTTGTTGAAAAACCTAATATTGATACAGCACAAAGCTATGTAGAGTCTGGTGATTATTTATGGAATAGCGGTATGTTTTTGTTTAAAGCAAGCCGTTATCTAGAAGAGTTAGCAAAGTTTAGACCCGATATCTTAGTTGCTTGCCAAGAAGCCATGGGTAAAGTGGCAGCTGATTTAGATTTTATTCGTCCAGACCGAGATGCTTTTTTACAATGTGACAACGTTTCGATTGACTATGCTGTGATGGAAAAAACTGACGATGCTGTGGTAGTGCCTTTAGATGCCGGTTGGAGTGATATTGGTTCATATTCTGCACTTTGGGAAATCGGTCAGCAAGATTTACAACATAATGTGTTAAAAGGAGATGTTATTGCCCACGATACCCGTAATAGTTATTTACACAGTCAAAATAAACTTATTGCTACTTTAGGTGTGGATAATTTAGTTGTTATTGATACGCCTGATGCTGTACTCGTTGCCGATAAAAATAAAGTCCAGAATGTGGAGGGTATAGTAAATGAGTTAAAAGCTTTGCAGCGACCCGAGACAAAATTGCACCGAGAAGTTTATCGCCCATGGGGGAAGTATGACCTTGTTGATCAAGGTGAACGCTTTCAGGTAAAACGTATTACGGTTAATCCTGGCGCTAAACTGTCGGTACAAACGCATCAGCATAGAGCTGAACACTGGGTTATCGTCTCAGGCATAGCAAAAGTGACATTGAATGGTGAGATTACTATTTTAAAAGAAAATCAATCCACTTATATCCCTATTGGTGCTGTTCATGCGCTAGAGAACCCAGGATTACTGCCTTTGGAAATGATAGAGGTACAGTCGGGAAGTTATTTAGGAGAGGACGATATTGTTCGTTTTGAAGATAAATATGGGCGTGTAAAAGAGTGAGCGACCTAACGTGTTTTAAAGCTTACGATATTCGAGGGAAGGTTGGCGAAGAATTAAATACAGAGATTGCCTATCGTATTGGACAGGCTTTTGCTCAATATACTAGGGCAAAGAAAGTGGTCATAGGTGCTGATATCCGTTTAACGAGCGAATCATTGAAGTTAGCACTTGCCAACGGTTTAATGGACGGTGGTAGTGATGTTATTGATCTAGGTTTGTCTGGGACCGAGCATATTTACTTTGCGACAAGTTATCTAGAGTGTGAGGGCGGCATTGTTGTTACTGCTAGCCATAATCCTATCGACTACAATGGCATGAAGCTAGTTCGAGAAAACTCTAAAGCTATCAGTGGTGATACTGGCCTTTTAGATATTAAGGCATTGGCTGAGCAGAACGAGTTTACTCACGTTGAGCGAAAAGGAATATATGCTACTTATGATATCAGTCAGCCCTATACTGAGCATTTGTTAACTTATATTAATGCTAAAAATTTTTCTTTATTACATTCTAAATCAGGTAAACCATTAAAATTAGTGGTTAATGCTGGTAATGGCACAGCAGGCCCGACAATAGATGCAATTGAGATCGCCTTTAAACAGTTAAGCGTACCTGTTGAGTTTATTAAAGTGCATCATCAGCCTGATGGTAACTTTCCAAACGGTATTCCAAACCCTTTATTAGTAGAAAATAGATCGGTTACTCAAAAGGCGGTAGTAGAGCACAGTGCTGATATGGGGATTGCTTGGGATGGCGATTTTGATCGTTGTTTTTTCTTTGACGAGCAAGGGCGGTTTATTGAGGGATATTATATTGTTGGTTTGTTAGCGGAATATTTTTTAGCGAAAACTGCTAAAAATAATAATAGTCAGGTAAATTCATCACCACAAAAAATAATTCATGATCCTCGGTTAACATGGAATACCATTGATATCGTTGCACGAGCTGGCGGTCAAGCTATTCAAAATAAAACAGGACATGCATTTATAAAAGAGCGTATGCGTAGTGAAGATGCTATTTATGGGGGAGAGATGAGTGCTCACCACTATTTTAGAGACTTTTTCTATTGCGATAGCGGTATGATTCCTTGGCTATTAATTGCTGAATTAATGTGCTTACGTCAAGAGCCTTTATCCAATTTAGTTCAAGCACGTATTAAAGCCTATCCCTCTTCAGGTGAAATTAATAGCCGCGTTGTCGATGCTCAAAAAGCGATTACTCGTGTACTTAACTTTTATCAAAATGATGCTCAGTTGATAGATAATACAGATGGTATTAGTATGGAGTTTAGTTATTGGCGTTTTAACTTACGTAGCAGTAATACTGAGCCAGTCGTTAGGCTAAATGTTGAATCGAAAGGTAATATAGAATTAATGAATGAGAAAACTCAAGAAGTGTTGATGTTGTTACGACAATAAATGTCATATCAGTGTGAGATATTAAGGGGAGTGAAGCATATATTTTGTTGAATTACCTCCTACATGGTGAATTGATTTCATCTAGGGTATATTTAATTGTGTCAGTGAGTTTTTATTAGGGATTATTTCATATCTCGAAAAAGGAAAGTTAAATGAAATTTTTAAAATCAATGGTTTGTGCAAGTATTGTTATTGCACTATCAGCGTGTGGCGATAATGAAACGGCACAAACTTATATCAGCAAAGCAGAAAGTTTAATTGCTGAAAAACAGAATAATACAGCGATTATTTCTTTAAAAAATGCCATTAAAATTGACGCCAAAAATGCAAAAGCACGATTTTTGTTAGGGCAACTTTATTTAAATGATGGTGATGCTGAAAATGCAGCGAAAGAATTAAATCGTGCTAACCAGTTAAAATTTAGTATAGATAAAGTACTTCCACTTCTAGCTCGCGCTTATATGTTGATGGAATATGATGAAGATATTTTGTCATTAACCGAACAGGAAAAACTATTATCGACTCCTAGTACTCAATACCTTGCATATAAAACAATGGCAGCCTTACGTACAAATGATAAAGCGCTAGCACAAGAAACGGTTGATGCTGCATTAGCTCTTTCAGGTAGTGATGGCTACAGTATGCTAGCAAGTGCATATTTAGCCTTTTCTAAGCAAGATATTCCTCATGCCAGTACATTGGTTGAACGTATTATTACCGCAACACCTAATAATGTTGATGCCTTAATGTTACAAGGACAAATAGCGATAGCAGATCAAAACTTTGCTTTAGCGGTTGATAGTTTTAAGCAATATTTTCAGTTGCAGCCTAGTTCAGGCAAAGTGCAATTATTCATTGCTGATGCTTTATTGAAAAATGGTCAGCTTGACGAAGCGGAAGAAATTGCTGATGCAATATTGGCTACCGTACCGACACAGCCGTTTTTACAGTACATTAAAGCAGTGACACGTTTTGAAAATAAAGATTATAAAACGGCAAGTGAGTATGCTAATCAATCTTTAAGCTCAGGTTTTAATACTTTTAGATTAAAGTTAGTAGCAGGCGCAAGTGCGTTTTATTTGAAAAACTATGAACAAAGTAATTTTCATTTAAAAGATATTGTTGAATACCTTCCTATTGATAATCCAGCTAGAAGAATGCTTGCTATTAGTCAACTACAGCTAGGTTTCATTGATGATATTAGTGAAACTTTAACCGGTTATGATCCATCGAAGCAAGATAACGCCCAATTTTTGTCAACGTTAAGTTATGAGCTATTGGAAGTGGGTGCTATTGATGAAGCACAAAAAATGGCTGAACAAGCAGCTAGTGTAAATGACATGACCGCCGAGCAAACAGCAAGATCTGGCGTGTTGAAGTTAATGATGAACGACCCGTCAGGTATTGAAACATTAGAATTAGCTTTACAGCAAAGTCCTGAATTAGTATCAGCAGAGCTGGCCTTAGCGTTCGCATCTATTAAGTTAGGTGACTTGCCAAGGGCTAGTAAAATAGCTGATAAATGGCTAAAAGAATACCCAGAAAAAGCGAGTGGTTATAATTTACAAGCAAATATTTTCTTTAAGAAGAATGAATTAGAGCAAGGTAAGGCCGCATTAGCAAAAAGTTTAGAAGTTGAACCTAATAATGTCTTCGCATTAACACAAATGGTACAACTTGCCAGTCATCAAAAAGATACAGAACAAGCCACATTGTTAACTGAGCAAGCGCTAAAAGCCCATCCAAACAATATTGAAATACTACGTCAATATTTAGCATTTCATCAAAATGAGCAAGGTTTAAGCGTTATTAGGCAGGCACAAGAGCGTAATACAGATGATGTTCAATATGGCATACTTTTATCAGAAGCATTAATACGAGTAGAAGAGTTTAAACAGGCTAGTGCTATTTTAGATGGTTATGAGTTAACGCCTAAAACGCCTAAACGTTATTGGCAGTTGTTACTTGCTGCAAATGCGAGACAAACTGAAGGCAGTGATATTTTCTTAATATTGGAAAAATGGCATAAAACCAATGCTTATCATATTGAGCCTGTATTGTTATTAGCCGATTATTGGATTAAAAAAAGGTCTCCTGATAGAGCACTAAGTGTTTTACAAGATGCTTTTCAAAAGCATTCTCAGAATTTAATTCTTCATTTGGTAAAAATGCAAGTATTGCTAGATAACAAGCGTGTGGACGATGCTAAATCATTTTTCGAAACGTTTGATAAATTTGATCTCAATAAAGATTTACGTGCTGGTATCGAAGGACGAATTTTCTTACTCGACAAAAAATTTGCCTCGGCGGTACCTAAGTTACAGCAGTTTTATCAAATAAAACCTACTAGTAATAACGCAACACACCTTGCTTTTGCATTAGAAGGGAATAATCAAAAATCAGAAGCGATAGCGTTACTTGAACAGCACATAGCTAAAGAGGGGGTAGACGCTAAAATCAACCCCAATGTGAGCTTAAATTTAGCGAATATGTATTTAGCGGAGCATCAAGATAAAGCTATTAGTGAATATGAACGACTTATTACAGCTTCACCGAATAATATTGTGGCATTGAATAACTTGTCATGGCTTTATATGGATAAAAAGGAATTTTCTCAAGCCTTAAAATACGCTAAGCAAGCCTATAATATTACGAATGAAATACCGAATGTCGTTGATACGTATGCTCAAGTTTTATTGAGATCAGGTAATAAAATTGAAGCTTTAACTAAAGCTCAAGAAGCCTACGAATTAGCGAAGGGTGAGGATGTTGATATAGCGTTAAACTTTGCCGAAGCTTTAATAGCCAATAATAAAAATGCAGAGGCTAAATTTGTGTTAGCGGGAGTTACAGCGGTAACGGCTGCTCAAAAAGAGAAAAAGCAGAGCTTGTTAAAATAATAAATATACGGGTATAAGTTGAATGAAAAAAGGAGCAATATATTGCTCCTTTCTTTTTTATATACTTACCTAACAGTATGAGTTTTTATATCAAGTTGATTAAAAACTATAAATGAGACCTACTCTGTCTCAATAAACTTAACAAAGATGTAGGAAAAATAGTCGTGCTATTCAATGTTAATCACGCCAAACTTAGTTTGTTTAGCTGACCACTAATATCATGCTCTATCGATTTGTATAAATGTTGAAAACCAGGTGATAAGTTTTCAAGAAAAATGTCAGGGCTAATATAATACGGTGCTCTTAAACCATGATATTGAATAGGCTCACCTAATTGTTGAAATTTTATGCCAACAAATTTCATGCTGCGAGCAAGCCTTGGCTCCATCATAACATATACATGTTTAACGCCGGTATCAATTGCCATGGTTGCCGCTGCCATATATAAACCTATAGCGATAAAAGGGAAGCAACGTAATTCTACTTCAGAGTATGTTGTTTCTTGAATTGCACCTGTAGCAGAGCCTTTAAATTGATCTGTTTTACGACGTCTAAAATCAGATTTTACTGCTAATCGTGAAATTTCAGCAATTTCAGAGCGATTAAAATTGCTTGGGTGCAGTGCTTCATTTGTAATGGAGTCGAGGCAAAATTTTTCTATAGGTAAAAGTTGCTCTGGTTGCTGAATATTGACTAAACGAACACAGCTAGTGTATGTATTTGAAGGTTTGTGCTTAATCAAAGAAAAAATAGATTGTTCATCAAATTCATCTTTTTCTTGTCCACCTTCCTTTATATCTTCAAAAGCTAATTCTTCACAGTAAACATTGTGACGTATTTTAAATGCTTCTTCTTTTAATGTGTTATTAATGGCAACTTGGGGTTCTAAAAACTGAGTGAAATGTTCAGCAATATTATAGGCATCACGACTGACCTTAATTGAGGCGATTTTTTTTGTGATATCACCAATAATAGGTGTATTTAGTAGGCGTTTATTCCAATTCATTTTATTTCCAAGTTATCATGCTAATACCAATATTAACATTAATGTATTTGTGTGCCATTCTGAATTCCTTATCATACTAAAATATAATTTAATATTGAGGCACTTGCATCACTATACTTTAACCAATATAAACAAATAATTAGTGAATGTTAACTAAATAAATATTAATTTATTAATAAAGGTCGTATTAAATTTTGTTATGGGGGCATAACAACATTATAGCTTAACAGTACTTTGTTCTAGTGTTATTGGACGATAAATAGAGTATAGACTAATTTATCAGAATGATGATTTTACTTAGTTAATAATTCACAACAGGCATATATTAATTTGTCTACTTGGATGAAAAGTGCCTTTTTATAGTCGCGATTATTACTGTCATCCTAGTATTTATAATGTTGATACTTTTAATTATGGTTGTTAAATAAAAAATTGCGTAGAGTAGAGCAATGAAGTTATTCAATTAGGGCTCATCATGTTTAAATTTTTTTTTATTGTATTACTGCTAGTTACTTTAGCGCCATTAGGAGAGGCAAAAGCAGAATTTGTTGAGGTAGTTGCCAAGGTTAAACCTTCTGTCGTTGGTATTGGTATTCATACGCCAACCAGTAGACCACAAAATATTTTACGCGGAACAGGTTTTGTGATTGGCGACGGACATTATATTGTAACTAACGCTCATGTTTTACCAACGGAATTAGATGAAAGCTTATTGCAAAAAATGGCAGTTTTTATTGGCTCAGGTAAAAAAGCAAAAGTTAGACAGGCTGAAATTATTGTAACTTCTGAACTATATGATTTAGCTATTTTGAAGTTATCAGGCTCAGCTTTACCTGCTATGACGTTGGCTGATGAAAAATTCCGTGGTGATGGCACTTATGTCGCTTTTACTGGTTTTCCTATTGGTACGGTTTTAGGTTTATACCCAGTAACTCATCGCGGCATGATTGCTAGCACAACACCAACGGTTGTTCCGGCACAAGCCGCAGAGCAAATTAATTTAAAAATGCTTAAACGGATGCGGAACCCTTATTTGGCGTATCAACTTGATGCAACGGCTTACCCTGGTAATAGTGGTAGCGCTATGTACGATATGAAAACAGGTAAAGTCTTAGGTGTTATAAATAAAGTATTTGTGCAAACAACAAAAGAAGCTGTGATAAGTCACCCTAGTGGTATTACTTATGCCATTCCGGTTAAATATTTACATCAAATACTAAGAGAAAATAATATTAAACTGTAAGAATAAAGAGTGAATTATCATTCATTACTGGCAACTTTAGTTGCGCTGTTTTCTATTGTTTTATATAAGGCAGATAACGGTACTAGCTCAATATTATCTTTTGCTAGCGTAGGGATTAAACGTTTTAGCGCTTGAATGGTTTCAGGATGTGGGTGAGCTATAGCTATGGCAGTCTTTTGTGACTTTGCATAACGAACCAAAGACTGAAACTGTTGGGTAATATACTTGTCTGTTAAGTGATTATCGAGAAAAACATGCCTATTTCGTATAGGTACACCAATTAATTTTGCAATACTTCCTGCTTTTGAATCTGGACTTGTTTTACTGTCTAAAAAAAGTAGATGATGTTGCTTTAAAAAATTCATTGTCCAAGTCATCGGTTTATTTAATTGCGTTAAGTGACTGCCCATATGATTGTTGATACCAATCGCAAAAGGTATTTCGGCTAAAGAATCACTTAAACTTGCTAAGATTTCTGCTTCATTCATGGTGCTAGTAAGTCCGCCGGGACCTAATTTTTTACCATTTTCAGCTTCCATTGGGATATGTAGCATTACATCATTCTTTTTTTCGTTGGCTATAGTTGCTATTTTTTTCCCATAAGGTGTATGGGGTAAAATAGCGTAAGTAATAGCGCCAGGTAATGATAAAACGTCTTTGTCGGTATAACGATAACCAATATCATCGATAACAATAGCAACGCGTACAGATTCAGCTTGTGTTGATTTTGTGTATAAGGTACTGAAAAAAAACAGAATAACAACTGGGGTTAATTTCGAAACAACTGAAATCATCTAATAAATTTTTATAATAGTAGGGGTTTTAAAAGAGTAACATTTGACTGTGTTTTTTAGTAGTAACTTTTATGATTCTAGCCAATATATCACTGTAAACACAGTTTATCGGCACCACAATTTAGGATTAACAGCTTTGCCTTGATGACGAATTTCAAAATAGAGTCCTGGGCGATCTTGACCACCACTTTGTCCAACAAGTGCAATAGGTTCGCCGGTTTCTACACGATCTCCAATCGATTTTAACAACGTTTGATTATGCGCGTATAAACTCATATAGCCATTGCCGTGGTCTATAACCGTTAATAAACCATAACCCTTTAACCAGTCAGAAAATATCACCGTGCCGTCATATATTGTTTGTACTTGGTTGCCGATAGATGCCCCAAGTAAAACACCTTTCCATTTTAAGTAACCTTGTTTTTTGCTACCAAAACTGCGAAGTAATCTACCTTTGACCGGCCACGATAATTTATTTTTAAGTTTACTTAATCCGTTTAAATCAATTTCGGCACGAATAATCTCGGTGAGTTTTTTTAAAGCAGCAGCCAAATTAGCTTCATCAGTTTTTAACTTTGCCAGTTGTTGCTTACTTGATAATAACTCTTTGCCTAACGATTCTATGGTTTTACTACGATTATTTTTACTTTTATTTAAGGTGATTCTTTGATCTTGTTGATTTTTTTTAATGACTTGTAGTTTTTCTATTTGTGTCTGATGTTGTGAGGTAACCTGAACTAATTGCGCTATAGTCGCTTGAAAATTTTCAATTTCCTTAATACGCGCCTTATTCATATATTGATAATAGGTTACTGTACGTTGAATTTTTTCACTTTGTTGTTGGTTTAATAGTAGCTTTAAATAATCATGCTGCCCAGTGGTATAAGCTGAGCGTAGTTGTTTGGCGAGAAGTTCCTCTTGTGCTATTTTTTGTGACGTTAATTGCTTTTTATCTTCGCTTAATGAGGATATTTTTTCTTGAGTACTATTTAACGACTGTTCAGTTTCATTAATTGCTTTAGCGACTTTCGCGATGGCTAAATCATCGCTTTTTAACTGTCTTTCTAGAGTTTCTCTTGCTTTGTTGGTGTTAAATATATTTGATTCTTGCTTGGCAATGGCTTTTTGAACGTCGCTGAGTTGGGCATTATTACGTTGTTTGGCTTTTTCATTGTTATTTTCATTGGCGATACAATGAATAGGTGTTAGTAAACAGCTCATTAGAATTAAGCTGCTTACTATCTTTAGGACGTATGAAGTGATTATGCGCATCAATAAGTTATTATCTTTTGTAGGTTGGGCTTTAGCCCGACATGTTAAATGAAAATAACAGAATAAATGTTGTTCTGCATTATCAACTTAATTGACGGCTGGAATTAGCCTACAGTTTGCCCCATTAATCTAATTGCATCAATACCGAACCTGTCATTTCTTCAGGTTGCTCCATTGCCATTAAGTGCAATAGGGTTGGTGAAATATCACTTAATGCACCTGTGCTTGCCGGTGTCGCTTTTCTACCAACATAAATTAGTGGTACAGGTTCACAAGTATGTGCGGTATGAGCTTGACCTGATTTTTCATCTAGCATTTGCTCTGCGTTACCATGGTCAGCCGTAATTAAACATTCACCGTCAGTACTTTTCAAGGCTGCAACAACACGCCCTATACAGGTATCAACAGCTTCACAAGCTTTAACTGCGGCATCAAAATCACCTGTGTGTCCAACCATGTCACCATTAGGGTAGTTACACACTATAAAATCATACTCATGGCTTTCAATTGCGGCGACTAATTTATCGGTGAGTAAGGTTGAGTTCATTTCAGGTTGTAAATCATATGTAGCAACATCAGGAGAAGGAACTAGAATACGTTTTTCACCGTCGAATTCATCTTCTTGGCCACCACTAAAAAAGAAAGTTACGTGGGCATATTTTTCAGTTTCTGAAATACGTAGTTGAGTTTTGTTATGCTTAGCAAGCCATTCACCCATCACGTTATTCAGTGGTGTTGGCGCAAAAGCACAGCTGGCTTTAATATCAGCAGAATATTGCGTTAACATAACAAAATCACTAATAGCCGGTACTTTTTTACGGGCGAAGCCATCAAAATCGCTTTCGGTAAAGCAGCGGCTAAATTGGCGAGCACGATCGGCTCTGAAATTCATAAAAATTAACGCGTCACCATCATTAACTTCAATGGTTTCACCTTGTTCGTTTACAATAGCGCTAGCACTAACAAATTCATCATTTTCATCACGCTGGTATGCAGCCTCTAGAGCAGACAATGCATCTTGGTATTGATACTTACCTATACCTGAAACCATCACATCGTATGCGGCTTCTACACGCTCCCAACGTTGATCTCTGTCCATAGCATAGTAACGGCCAATAACAGATGCTATTTGTCCTTCGCCAGTAGTGTTAGCAAAAAGTTGCTCAAATTTTTGTTGTGCTTTTTCTAATGAGCCTTTTGCACTGCGTGGTGGTGTATCTCGACCATCAAGAAATGCATGCAAATAAACTTTTGTCGCGCCACGTTCTTTGGCTAGTTCCATCATGGCAAAAATATGATCTTCATGACTATGAACACCACCTGGCGATAATAAACCGAATATGTGCACGGCTTTCTCTTGTTTAACTGCTTTATCTACTGCTTGGCATAATGCTGGCGTTTGTGAGAATTCACCATCTGCTATTGATTTGGTGATGCGCGTAAAGTCTTGATAAACAATTCGGCCAGCGCCTAAATTTACATGACCTACTTCAGAGTTGCCCATTTGACCATCAGGTAAACCAACCGCCATACCAGATGTTTGTATTAGCATGTTGGGATAGTCGTTTTTCAGTTTGTCTAATACAGGGGTATTAGCTGCTTGTATAGCATTGGAGTCACTTTTTTCGCGATATCCCCAACCATCTAAAATAATTAACGCAGTTGTTTTTTTTGCCGATGCTTCTTTGTTAGACGCTTCTTTGTTAGACATAATTACTGGCCTTGTATTAGTGCTTATACAAACTATATTAATTTAACTCTGAAGAGAGAATAAATTTAATAGAATTGGTATTTAAATTTAATTGTTTACATTGTACACATTCATTTCTATTTAATTAAGCAAGAAATGATTCATTAGTGGTTACTAAAGCTAAGAACTAAACTCGCAATTCCAAGCAGCTTGGGTATAATGTCTCGATTTTTTTATTTATTAAAATCAAAGTCATTACTTTTACTATTCACTAATAGAGTCCCCGATTTATGGAACAATTTATTACTTTTGCCAGCAATAACGGCTTGTTAAGTGCGGTTTGGGTTGCGATTGTTGTTATGATTATCGTAATAACAATTAAAATTCAGTTATCACCGATTAAACAAATCAGTACACAAGAATTAACCTTTTTAATGAATAGAGAGCAAGGTGTTGCACTTGATATTCGTAAAGAAAAAGAATTTAACACGAGCCATATTTTAGATGCGATAAATTTATCAAACGATAAAATCACTAAAAATGGCTTTGTTAGCCTTGAAAAACACAAAGAAAATCCCATCATAGTTGTATGCAGTGCTGGTCTTGTTGCTTCAAAAGTGGCAATCGATTTACATAAAGCGGGTTTTTCTCGCGTTAGTATATTAAAAGGCGGCATGGGAGCTTGGATAGGCGCAGGCTTACCTTTAACTAAAAAGTAAGTTGAAAATTACCTTTTAAAGTGGCTTGTAAATAATTGAGTTATACAGTTGTGAGTTTCTCTTAGCTGTACTTGATTAATTACTATCAACTCAGAATTATGGAAAAACTATGGCAAAAGTAGAAATTTACACTAAAGCGTACTGTCCTTTTTGTTCTCATGCTATTGCGTTGCTTGAGAAAAAATTAACGACTTACCCATCGCTAGAAGTAGAAGAAATTAGTATTGATGGTGATATGGCATTACGTGAAAAAATGATCGCACGCAGTAAGGGTGCTTATACCGTACCACAAATATTTATTGATGATGTTCATGTCGGTGGTTGTGATCAACTAGTCGCTTTAGACAGAAATAATCAGCTTGATGAATTACTTGCAAATAGCTAGTAACAAATTATCAAAAGCTTAAAACTAAACAAATATTAAATTTATAAAAAATACAGGAAAATTCCCATGAGTGATGAAAATCAAAGCCCAGCAGGCGAAGCAGCACCAGCACAACCACAATTTGCTATTCAACGTGTTTACACTAAAGATGTTTCATTTGAAACACCAAACTCTCCTGCTATCTTTCAAAAAGAATGGAAGCCTGAAATTAAGTTAGATTTAGACACTCGCTCTAATAAATTAGCTGACGATACATATGAAGTTATTTTAGCGGTAACGGTAACGGCAACGGTTGAAGGTCAAACTGCCTTTTTAGCTGAAGTACAGCAAGCGGGTATTTTTACTATTGGTAACTTACCTGAAGCACAATTGGCACATACTATTGGCGCATTTTGTCCAACAACGTTATTTCCATATGCGCGTGAAGCAGTAGCAAGCTTAGTTAACCGTGGTTCATTCCCACAATTTAACTTATCGCCAGTGAACTTCGAAGCATTATTTGCGTCTTATGTACAACAACGTGCAGCTGAAGCAAAAGTTAATGCTCCAGAAAGCGTAGAAACGCATTAGTCTTAGATCGACTTTAGTTCTACAAAGTAATTTTATCACCCTTATATAAAAGGTATTTATGACAGTTTCAGCTAAAATCACAGTGTTAGGTGCGGGCTCTTATGGCACGGCGCTAGCTATTTGTTTGGCTAGAAATGGGCATAAGACACTTTTATGGGGTCGTGATGCTAATCAAGTTAATGACATGGTTAGTGCGCGAGAAAATACTAAGTATTTAGCGGGTTGCCCATTTCCTGATAGCTTACAACCTATTAGTGATTTGGCTGCCGCGGTAAGTGCTAGTGATAATATTTTAGTAGTAGTGCCAAGTCATGCTTTTGGCGATATGCTTAAAAGCATTCAGCCAATGCTGAAGCCAGGTGCAAAAATCGCTTGGGCAACCAAAGGTTTAGATCCTCAGTCGGGTGATCTACTGCAAACTGTAGCGAATCGAATTTTAGGTGATAGTGTTGCTTTAGCAGTACTGTCTGGGCCTACATTCGCTAAAGAAATGGCAATAGGTTTACCAACGGCCATCTCTTTATCTTCTACCGATGAAAACTTCGCGCTAGAATTATCAGACTTATTACATTGTGAAAAATGCTTCCGTGTTTATCCAAATAAAGATTTTATTGGTATTCAATTAGGCGGCGCAGTGAAGAATGTTGTTGCTATTGGCGCAGGTATTGCTGATGGTATTGGCTTTGGGGCAAATGCTCGTACAGCTTTGATTACCCGTGGATTAGCTGAAATGACACGTTTAGGCGCCGCATTAGGTGCAGATCCTGCAACGTTTATGGGGATGGCTGGTTTAGGCGACTTAGTCTTAACTTGTACCGATAATCAATCACGTAATCGTCGTTTTGGTTTAGCGTTAGGACAAGGCGCTTGTGTTGAACAAGCTATGGCTGATATTGGGCAAGTCGTTGAAGGCTATCGCAATACTAAAGAAGTCTTTACCTTAGCTAAGCGCATGAATGTTGAAATGCCTATCGTAGAGCAAGTATATGAAGTGTTGTATCAAGGCAAAGAAGCAAAACTTGCTGCAGCTGACCTATTGTCTCGCGATCAAAAACAAGAATAACCCCACCTTTTTATAACCTTTCCTTTTACTATCGTTATTTCGTTGGTATTTTGACACGGAATCTTTCGAGTTATGCAATAAAGTGATTGAGTTCCTGAATCAAGTTCAGGATTACGAGGCTAGATAGGGTGAAAAGGCTAGGTAACATGACGAAGCCCGGTAGCATGATAGTTTTAGACTAGGATTACACTGCGTTCACAAAGCCTAACTGACGCCATGCATCGTAAACGATGACGGCTGCAGCGTTTGATAAATTCATACTACGGCTTTCTTTTAACATCGGAATTCTAATTTTGTGCTCATCAGGGATTTGTGCACGTACTTCTTCAGGTAAGCCCGCAGTTTCAGAGCCAAATAGTAAGTAATCACCTTCTGTAAAGGTAACATCACCATAAAAATTATCTGTTTTGGTTGTAATCGCAAGTATGCGCTTTGGTTGTTCACGCTCAACAAAATCCTTGAAGCTTTTATGTCGTTGCAGCGCTGCAAACTCATGATAATCAAGTCCTGCACGGCGTAGTTTTTTATCTTCCAAATCAAAACCCAATGGTTCAATTAGGTGTAAACGGAATCCTGAATTAGCACATAAACGAATTATATTGCCAGTATTAGGTGGGATTTGTGGTTGGAAAAGAACAACATCTAACATAATGATTTAATCAAATTGGTATAAGTTTAATAATTCTTGCTATTATAACGACAATCTTTCGATAAAGTCTGTTTTTTAATGTCAGAACAAAAATCACCAAACAATTCACAAAATAACTCACAAAGTAACTTCAGTCATAGTACTGATTATGCGTATTGGGTTCGATTAGCTGCTATTACCGCTTCATCTGTTGCATTAATTTTGGTGATTATCAAGTTATATGCTTGGATCATAAGTGATTCTAGTGCAATGCTTGCGTCGACTACTGATTCCATTTTAGATTTATTTGCCTCAGTAATGAATATTGTTATTCTTCGTTTTGCTTTAGCTCCAGCAGACGAAGAACATAAGTTTGGCCATGGCAAGGCGGAAAGCCTGGCAGGTTTAGTACAAGCGGCTTTTGTTTTAGGCTCAGCTATATTATTAATCTTTAATGGTGTTGAGCGCGTGATGAACCCTCGAGCTATTGTGCAAAGCGATATTGCTATTTGGGTGTCTATTATTGCGATTTTGCTTACGTTATTTTTAGTCGTTTTTCAGCGTTACGTTATTAAGCGCACAGGATCTATTGTGATTAGTGCTGATGCATTACATTATCAATCAGACTTATTATTAAATTTAGGTGTATTGGCTGCCATCTTTTTAAGCCAAGGTATTTGGCTACAAGCGGATGGTGCTTTTACTATCGCGGTTGGTTTATATTTAATTTTTGGTGCAGGACAGATTATTTATCAAAGTGTTTATCAGTTGATGGATCATGAGTTAAACGCTGAAGATTTAGCACAAATTAAAAGTATTATTTTGTCACATGAGCATGCTTTGGGGTTACATGAATTACGAACAAGACAATCAGGTGTTCAGCGTTTTATTCAATTTCATCTAGAGCTAGAAGACAATTTATCGTTATTAGAAGCTCATAGCATTGGTAATGAGATTGAAGCTGAAATTTGCCAAGCACTTGCGCCATGTGAGGTTTTTATTCACCATGATCCAACCTCTGTTGTGCCTGAAGAACTAAAAGTCGAGTCAAGTAATTGATATCCTGAATCAATGTCAGAATAACTGTTTTTATTTGGATGATGAGTCTAAGTTGAGGATGGCGGGTGCCTTTTAAGAAGACCGCGTACTTAGGTGTTTGTTAGCCACATATTTCATCATTCAGTAGGCCGGTTAATACGGGATATATGAATTTCCCCGTCGTCATTTCGTAAGTCACGGAATCTATGAATCTTACTGTCGTCATCTCATAGGTCGCTGAATACGGGATCTATAGCACTAAGCAAAACTAACCTTGCCAGAATAATTCAGCTCTAATACTGTTTAAACCACTCAATTGCTGCAGTTAATGCCTTGTCACGATGAAGATCGCTTTCAAAAAATAGTTCATGATACGCGCCTTCTATTACCAGTGGTTTGCCCTCTGGGCATGAGTATGAATAGTGTTGATGTAATTGCTGACAAAAGTCATGCTGTGCTTCATTTGACACTATCGTATCTTCACCTGCTTGAATAACTAACGTCGGCGTTGTTATTTTATCTATATTATTAAACAGTGTTTCGAGTGCGGTAATTGATTCAGATAACCATTTTACGGTAATGCCGCCAAGTTGCAGTTTAGGCTCTGTTTGATAAAGTTGAATAAATTGTTGAAAACGTAATTCTGAATGCATTAGCGGGTTATCGGTAAATGAAGTTGGATCATCTGCTTTTGGCGTGTAATCTTTTTGTCCTAAAAAATACCAAGGCGTATCAGACACTATTTGATTAATTTGGTTGGTCACTTTAACTAATGATTCAGCGATAACACGAGGAATAGGGCCGCTATTAAAGCCTAACATAGGTGAAGATAATACCGCTGCTTGTATGTTATTTGGATAATCTTGTAAGTATCTGGCAGCAATGGCCCCTCCCATTGAATGCGCTAATAAATAGGGTTTTTGGCTTTCACCATTTACATTACAATAGGGTTTAACGGCTTTTTCAATAAAACTAGCAAAGTCATCAACATAATATTGGAAGTCTTCTACATAGCCTTTATGTGGGTTTTCTAATAAACGTGCCGATATACCTTGGCCACGGTGATCAACGAGAAAAACATTGAAACCGAGATTGAATAAATCAAAGCTTAGCTCTTTATATTTCAAATAACCTTCACTGCGCCCTGAGGAAATAATTAAACATTTTCTATTGGTGTGGTTAGCTGGTTTTACGTCAGTTTCATTATGATTGAATATTGCATAATTAATTCGCTTATCATTAACGCCATTAAAACTTGAAAACTCACCTTGCAGCCAAAATTGCGCAATTTCATTGCTATAACGGGTGCTAAGTTGTGGTTCAGTAGTAAAGTTATTCGCGTTAATTTTTGTCATAAATCCAACGAGTAGTAAGATAATAAGCGTATATTTAAACATAATCATTTGTTCCGACTGTTAATTTACTACCTATGAAACACAATGCTTACGAATAAATCAAATCGGTGATTTGTAATGTTCGTAAGCGTGAGCATTCTTATTTGATGATATTTTTATTCGACACTTTTATTCGATATTGTTGCTAGTAGCCTCTAACGCAGTTAATCGTGCTTCAAGCTCAGCTAACTTAGTACGTGTTTTAATCAACACTTGTGTTTGTATATCAAACTCTTCACGAGTTACTACGTCAAGTTGTGATAATTTACGTTGTAATACGGTTTTTGTTTTGTCTTCAAAATCGCTAGCCATGCTCTTTAAACCAGGAGGAATGGCGTCAGTTACTTGTTTGGCTATTTCTTCAATTTTTTTTGCATTAATCATACTATAGGTCCAAATTCTCGGTTCGAATTATTTATTTGAATTTCTTATCTACTATTTATATAAAATAACGATCCAAATAATTACACAAAATTTCACTTGAACACATTGTAACTGTTTTGCTAACGAGTAAAAACAGGTAAAATTACTGTCCTTAAAATTAATCATTTCTGCAATTATGAAACTTAACCCCGGACAAAACGAAGCCGTAAAATATGTTAGTGGTCCTTGCCTTGTATTGGCTGGCGCTGGCTCAGGTAAAACGGGAGTTATTTGTCAAAAAATTGCTTACTTAATTCAAAAGTGTGATTACAAAGCACGTAATATTGCCGCTGTAACCTTCACCAATAAAGCAGCGCGAGAAATGAAAGAGCGTATTATCAAAATGCTCGGCAAAGAGTCAACTCGCGGCTTAACAGTTTCTACTTTCCATTCGCTTGGGCTCGATATTGTACGTCGAGAAATTAAAACACTAGGCTATAAGCCAGGATTTACACTATTTGACGATCAAGATAGTCTTTCATTATTAAAAGAATTAACGCTAGATGAACTTGATGGTGATAAAGATTTATTGAGCCAATTGCAAAGTAAAATATCTAACTGGAAAAATGATTTATTATTACCTGATGCAGCTTTAAAAATAGCAAATGATGCCAGCTCTCAAGAATTCGCTGAGTTTTATCAGCGGTATCATCAGCATATGAAGGCGTACAATGCGCTTGATTTTGATGATTTAATTCTTATTCCTACACTGTTATTGAAAAACTATCCTGAGGTGCGTGAACGCTGGCGCAGTAAAATTCGTTATCTGTTGGTTGATGAATATCAAGATACTAATGCGAGTCAATATGAATTAGTAAAACTCATTGCAGGTGACCGAGGGCGCTTAACGGTTGTGGGAGATGATGATCAGTCTATTTATTCTTGGCGTGGTGCTAAACCTGAAAACTTAGTTTTACTGGGTAAAGATTTTCCTCAACTTAAGCTGATTAAACTGGAGCAAAATTACCGTTCAAGTGGCCGCATTTTAAAATGTGCCAATATATTAATTGCTAATAATCCTCATGTTTACGATAAAGCGTTATTTAGTGAACTAGCTTATGGGCCTGAACTGCGTGTAGTACAAACTAAAAATGAAGAAGATGAAGTTTCGCGTATTATTGGCGAGCTGATTGGTCATCGGTTTATGAATCGAAGCCGCCATAAAGATTATGCTATTTTATATCGTGGTAATCATCAATCTCGATTATTAGAAAAAGCATTAATGCAAAACCGTATCCCGTATAAAATTAGTGGCGGTACATCGTTTTTCTCCCGTGCTGAAATTAAAGATGTTATGGCGTATTTACGTGTATTGGTTAACCCTGATGATGATAATGCTTTCTTACGTATTGTTAATGTACCGAAGCGAGAGCTTGGTCCTGCGACTTTAGAAAAGTTAGGGAATTACGCTAATATGCGTCAAATAAGCATGTTTGCCGCGAGTTTTGAATTAGGGCTAGAGCAAACATTAACAGGGCGTCCATTAATGAAAATGCAAGCCTTCACACAATGGTTAGTTGATGTGGCTGATCAAACCGAACGCGGTGATACAGCGGCAGTGTTACGGTCAATGATTCGAGAAATCAATTATGAAGATTTTCTCTATGACACCTCTCCTAGTGCGAAAGCAGCTGAAATGCGGATGAAGAATGTCACCGAGCTATTTAGTTGGGTTACGCAAATGCTTGAAGGCTCTGATGATGAAGAACCGATGACTTTGCCACAAATTGTTACTCGCTTAACATTACGCGATATGATGGAGCGTAATGAAGATGAAGATGATAGTGATCAAGTACAATTAATGACCTTGCATGCATCGAAAGGATTAGAGTTTCCTTATGTGTTTTTAATTGGGATGGAAGAGGGGTTATTGCCCCATCAAACCAGTATTGATGAAGGTAGTGTGGAAGAAGAGCGTCGTTTAGCTTACGTAGGTATAACGCGCGCGCAACGCGAGTTAATATTTACTTATGCACGTGAACGTCGTCAATTTGGTGAAGTATCACGCACTGAAGCTAGTCGATTTTTACATGAGTTGCCACAAGATGATTTAAACTGGGAGTTAGGACAAGTGAAGAAAACACAAGTCTATAAAGAACAGTCTAATAAACAGGGGATGGCAAGTTTAAGAGCCCAATTAGCTAAAGGTAAGTAATTGAGCTCGTTCTTTACTTCTTGATAGAGTATATAAAACTAATAGCGGCAGCAGCGGCAGTTATGATAGCAAATAAATTGTTGTCTTGGTTTAACAGTAGAGCCGAGCTAATGCACAAACCTGCTGTTAAGACACTAAAAATTAAGCGCTGATTGTTCGCTTGTTGTTGTTGAGTTATTTGCTCTATTAATTGCATTTGTTGCGACTGACTCTCTTTGCCTGCTTTTAAATAATCATAAATAAGATCAGGCATTTCGGGTAGTTTTTCATTCCAAAAAGGTATGTTGTCTTTTATCTTTGTAAAGACGGCTTTAACACCCATTTGTTCTTTTACCCAGTTCTCTAAAAACGGCTTAGCTGTTTGCCATAAATCTAATTGTGGATAAAGCTGTCTACCTAATCCTTCAATATAAAGTAAGGTCTTTTGTAATAAGACTAATTGAGGTTGCACTTCCATATTGAAGCGACGTGCGGTGTTAAATAAATTGACTAGTACCTGACCAAATGAAATTTCAGATAAAGGTTTGTTAAATATAGGTTCACATACTGCACGAATTGCAAATTCAAATTCATCAACACTCGTGTTAGCCGGTACCCAGCCAGAATCAACATGCAGTTGTGCCACTTTACGATAATCTCTATTGAAAAAGGCAACGAAATTCTCTGCTAAGTAACGTTTATCTTCTCGGTTTAATGTACCTACAATACCGCAATCTATAGCAATCCAAGTAGGATCTGTTGGGTTGTTCGCATTAACAAAAACATTACCTGGGTGCATATCTGCGTGGAAGAAACTATCTCTAAAAACTTGTGTAAAAAATACTTCTACGCCGCGTTCAGCAAGTAGTTTCATGTCAACATTTAGGTCGTTTAATTTGTTGATCTCTCCTACACCAATCCCGTAAATACGCTCCATCACAAGAATGTTCTTGTGGCTGTATTCACCGTAGATTTCAGGAACATAGAGCACGTTGTCGTAACTACGCCCTTGTTCAAAGTTATGTTTTAATTGAATAGCGTTCGCAGCTTCTCGGTTAAGATCTAGCTCATCTAAAATGGTTTTTTTATATTCAGCAACCACTTCAACCGGTCGTAAGCGTTTGCCGTCTGGTAACCATCGAGCGACAATGGCAGCAATACGCGACATCACTTTTATATCAGCTAGAATAGTCTCGCCTATATTGGGACGAAGTACTTTAATAACGATATGTTGTTCTTTATCATCGTCAATTAAGGTTGCGGTATGTACTTGAGCGATAGAAGCAGAGGCAAGCGGTGTAACCTCAAAAGCACTAAAATATTGTTCAAATATTTCAATGCCCATGGCTTCAATAATTATTTTCTTTGCCAGCTCACCGTCGAAAGGTGTTACTTTATCTTGCAATAAAGCTAATTCATCGGCGAAGTCAGGTGGTAATAAGTCACGACGAGTAGAGAGCATTTGTCCAAATTTAATAAAGACAGGGCCTAGCTCTTCAATTGCTAGGCGGAAACGTTGAGCAACAGTTTTATTTTTGTGTTTGTTTTGTAACCAAAATAAAGATAAACGCCCAAGTTTTGCGTACCACGGTAACATTTTCTTGGGTACCATCTCGTCCAAACCATAATGTAAAAATGTTTTAACAATGCGGTATAGTCGTTTATTACTCACGTGTTTGAATATCCTTTGGTTAATGCATCAAGTCGCGTTGATATGTTGTCAGCGTGATTATTCACTTGGCTAACCTGTTGATTAAACGCTTCAAGTTCGCTGCGAGTTACTACTAAGCGTTGTTCGTGTACTAGATACTCGCTAGCATCTGCTTTAATTTGTTTACTCGCAAATTGTAATTTTCCTGCAACACGCTTACCTAGTTGCATTAACTTGTGTGTTGGTACATCACCAATATGCTTTGCTAATTCACTTTGCCAATCAATATTTAGAGTCTCTGCCAAATGCATGAATTGCTGTGCAACTTTGATATCCCCGGTTAAATCGAGCTTATTTTGTTTAATTAATTCAGTTAATTGTTGTTCGGCTTTTAATGCTTGTATGGTTTTTATGCTCGTTTTTACCGTGCAATCGACACCTTCTGTTAGTCCCGACACAATTATTTTGTTGGCATTAACGGTTAAACTAACTGGAAATTTTAATTCAGATAAAAAAATTGAGAGTGTTTTTTGTTCTAGTTTTTTTAAATCAATCTTCTCAGTATTTAATGACAATACTTTGTTAATTAATAGCTCTATTGACGAAGTTAATACTTGCTGCAACATGAAAGTAACCCTGTATTTACGGTTAATAATACCTGATTAAAATTTATAACCTTTGTGTAAAGCGACAACACCACCGGTTAAGTTTTTAAAACTCGTTTGCTCAAAACCTGCATTGTCCATCATACTTTTTAATGTTTCTTGATTAGGATGCATACGAATTGATTCAGCAAGATATTGGTAACTATCACCGTCTTTCGCTACTAACTCGCCCATTTTTGGTAAAATGTTGAATGAATAAAAGTCATAAGCCTTATTAAGTAGCTCATGTTCAGGCTTAGAAAATTCTAATATTAAGAGACGACCGCCTGGTTTTAAAACACGATAAATAGAACGTAGCGCCATATCTTGATCAGTAACATTACGTAAACCAAAAGCGATAGTCACTATATCAAAAGTATTATCTTCAAAAGGTAAGTATTGAGCATTTGCTTGAACATATTTTATGTTCTGTACTAAACCTTTATCACGTAACTTATCGCGTCCAACATTGAGCATTGAACTGTTAATATCAGCGAGTACAACTTTACCTTCTTTGCCTACTAATTGAGAAAATTTAGCTGTTAAATCACCCGTTCCACCTGCTAGATCTAAAACACTATTACCAGGTCTGACACCACTTGCATCAATAGTAAAGCGTTTCCATAGACGGTGTATACCAAATGACATTAAATCATTCATTACGTCATATTGCTTTGCAACTGAATGGAAAACACCTGCCACCATAGGCACTTTATCCTCTTTATCAATGGTTTTGTAACCAAAGTGAGTGGTGTTATCTGACGACGTTTCGGGTAGCTTTGGTGATTGATCTTGTTGTTGAGCAGGCATCTTTTATTCACTAATAACGAAAATTGATAATAGTTTACTTTATGTCAGTAGGATAACCAAATATCGATGAGCCTTTTATTGATTTAAAACACTCGTTAGTGGTGAGTGTAGGCTAAATAATTATATCGACAATGCTTAAATTTTAAATTTACATGGCAAGTAAAGAATAAAAAAAACATAAGTGTAATTTAATTACATATGTAACTTGCATATTTAGAGTATATACTCTATAATTCTTTTCGTTCTCCTTATGTGAACGCTTTTTTTTGTAATAATTTTATATTTTAGCTCTCCCCCATAGCTAATATGCCGATAGCCTTGCTATCGGTTTTTTTTTGCCTGAAATTGAATGTAATATGTTGATTTATAGTTATTTATGAATAAGGTATAAAGTTATATTATTCATAAATAACTATCAAATAACTCTATCTCAAGTTAAAGTCTGACTTATAGCTTCATTATCATTTTGTTACAATATAGAATGACTAGGCTTTTAATTTAATACACATATTTGGAACATGGATGAATATTTCAGATCTCTCATTTAAGAACAAAATCTTCTCTTTACTGGCTTTACCTACTCTAGGCTTTCTTTGGCTAAGTATTAGCACCATATTTGATACGATAAAAATTGAAAATGAGATGCAAACTATTGCGCCTTTAACCGAGTTATCGGTTGTTTATAGTGATTTGGTGCATGAACTACAGAAAGAAAGAGGCATGACAGCTGGTTTTTTAGGATCTAAAGGCAGTAAATTTAGTGATAATTTAAAAGCTCAGCGTCTAAATACCGACGAACAACGTGCTAAGCAAGTTAGTTTCTGGCAAGAACAGGACTTTGTATTACCCAGCATAGTGCAGTTGAATTCTTTAATCACACAATCAATACAGCGTTTAAGTGCTATACGTCAACAAGTTGATAGCCAATCAATATCGAATACTGAGGCCATTGCTTATTATACTCAGCTAAATAAAAAGCTATTAAGTGTTGCTACTTTAAATGCTGAAATAAGCTCTGATGCTCTAATTACCAAGGAAACTATTGCATATTTTAGTTTTTTACAAGGTAAAGAGCGTGCTGGTATTGAGCGTGCCGTATTAAGTAATACCTTTGCACAAAATCAATTTGGTAAGGGTATGTTTGTAAAGTTTATTACTTTGGTAAGTGAGCAAAATACTTATTTTGATAACTTTAAATATTTTAGTAATTTGGATAATAAGGCTTTTTTTGATCAACAATTAGATCATGATTCGTCAATAGAAGTTAACAAAATGCGGACAATTGCCCGCGATAAGCAAGTAGATTTTGGTATTGATGCTGAATACTGGTTTGAACAATCGACCAAACGTATTGGCCAACTGAATAAGATAGAAAGTCATTTGGATAATAGAATATTGGCATTAGTTAAAACAAAACAACAGGATGCATTTTTTGCAATGTTAGTGAATAGTATTGCCAGTGCTATTTTAATTGTTCTCTCGTTAGTTATTAGTACTTATGTTATTCATGAACTTACAGGTAGAGTGAAAAGTTTAACTAAAGTATTGTCAAAAGTACGAGACGATAATGACTTAACTGCGCATAGCCCTCATGGTGGCAAAAGTGAGTTGGGACAAATATCAACTGCGTTAAACGCAACTTTAGATAGTTTTGCCCATGTCATTACCGACATTTCATCTTCAAGTATAACTTTAGCATCAGCTGCAGAAGAGACAGCACAAACTTGTGAATATAATTCTCAATCGTTATTTGCACAGCAAAATGGCATAGCGTTAATTGCAGCCGCCATTGAAGAACTTTCTGCCACCGTAAATGAGGTGGCTGAAAATACTCAAAACACTGCTAATTCAGCGAAAAATGCTGATGAGAAGGTGAAAAATGGCTTATGTATAGTACAAAAAGCTTATCACTCAATTGAAGCGCTAGCAGATGAAATTGATAGTTTAGCTTTGAGAATTAGTAAATTACATGAAAGTAGTAAAAATATTACCAGTGTTGTTGATGTGATTAAAGCCGTTGCGGAACAGACAAATTTATTGGCCTTAAATGCAGCAATTGAAGCGGCGAGAGCAGGAGAGCAAGGACGTGGTTTTGCTGTTGTTGCGGACGAAGTTCGTACATTAGCTCAGCGTACTCAAGAGTCTACTGCCGAAATTGAAAGTTTTATTGGTTCATTACAAAGTGATGCTAATGCTGCTTTTAATGTTATCGAAACCAGTCAGAAAAAAGCGATTGATGCGGTGAGTAATTCAAAAGATGTTGAGCATATGCTGGAAGAAATTACGGAATCAGTGGGCGATATCTTTGCGATGACAGATCAGATTGCAACCGCTATTGAAGAGCAAGCAATTGTCACTCAAGATGTTGCAAAAAATGTTGTGTCTGTTGAAGAACAATCAATAGAAACAACAGCCGGTGCAAATCAGATATTATTGACAGCGCAGGAGCAAGCAAAATTAGCTGCTTCATTGCAAGATATAGCAAGCACATTTAAAGTGTAAACATAACTTTGAGTGTAGCTCTTTTGGTATAGCTTCATTGGACTGATAGTGACAAAAATTTATATCAATTAGTGTGAGGCATCGTTTATAACGGTGCTTTTTTTTATCTGAAATTTAATATAAATCATCGTTTAATCTATGGAGTAGAGTGGTTATGTAATTTTTAATTAACTACTGAGCAATTGCCTTTATTGATCTCATCACGATAAAAGTCTACTGTTTCTTATGTGAGACTTATGTCCTTAATGTACTAAATGATCATGTATCAACGTTAGGATTGTTCACGTAGAACAATAACCAAATAATCCGGGTTAAATTATAAGGAAAAATATGAAATATTTGATAGTAACTGTGTTGATTTTTTTATCATCTACAGCACAAGCAAAGCATTCTATTCACTTAGATGAGGATAAAGGTCATTATAAAACTCAATTAATGTGGCCTGAGGTATCAATACCTTGGGGTATGGTACAACTGCCTGATGGGCGAATGTTAGCGACTGAACGCTCTGGCACATTATTTTTGTTAGCAGAAAATAAACCTGCTATTGAAATACAAGGCTTACCGAAAATACATGTGAATAATCAAGGTGGTTTACTTGATATTGCCTTACATCCAGACTTTGTAAAAAATAGCTTAATATTCTTCACGTATGCGAGTCCAGAAGGTGAGGGTACAGGAAGCCATACTGCATTAATGCGAGCTAAACTAGACACTAAAACTAATACAATTACACAACAAAAGGTTTTTTATAAAGGTGAGGGAAATACCACTAAAGGCTCACATTATGGTAGCCGTATAGCTATAGACGATGATTATATTTATTTTTCAGTCGGTGACCGAGGGGCACGTGACTTAAATCCTCAAGATTTATCTCTAGATGGTGGCAAAATATATCGCTTAAATTTAGACGGTTCAATTCCAGATGATAATCCATTTGTTAAAAATGATAGGGCAAAAAAAGCTATTTTTTCTTATGGACACCGTAACCCTCAAGGGCTAGTGAAGTTGGATGATACAGGAACAATATGGTCACATGAACATGGACCAAAGGGCGGAGACGAGGTTAATTTAATTGAAGCAGGTAAAAACTATGGTTGGCCGATAATCAGTTATGGTGTTAATTATAATGGCTCAGCATTTACTGAATTGACTAAAAAAGTTGGTATGGAACAGCCTAAACTTTTTTGGGACCCTTCTATAGCACCGTCTGGCATGGCTGTTATTAATAGTGATAAATATCCGCATTGGCAAGGAAAAATATTACTTGGCTCATTGAAGTTTAATCACCTGGTATTATTAGAGGTTGAGGATAATAAAATTGTAAACCAAACTAAGATAGTTACTGAAGTAGGTGGCAGATATAGAAATGTTATTCAAGGACGTGATGGCTATATCTATTTAGGCGTAGATGGCGAAGGTATTTCCCGTTTACTTCCAATGAGTGCTAGTGATTAAGTTAACAACAAAATAGTGCCGCGAAGTGACCTATAGGTAATATTTAGGTCACCTCGAGGTAAATACTTAATTAAGTAGTTAGTCCTATTTTACATAGGGATTAGGTCTAGTTGTCGCGCAACAGCGACAGCAGAAGTTCGATTATTTACCCCAAGCTTGCCAAAAATATTTTTCAAATGCCATTTAACGGTGTTTAAGCTAATGAACAGCGTTGTGGATATTGTATTATTTGTGCAACCCGCGGAAATAAGCCCTAATATTTGACACTCTCGATCACTGAGCGGTTCAATTAAACCTGCAACAGGGCTAATGCTACTACTAACTTCAGTATCTTCAGATTTTTCGGTTACGATTGATAGAGTAACGTCTTCCAAAAAACTCCTTTTGGAAGACGACCAACTTTTGATTTTACTCTGTCGTAAGTCGAGCAGTAAGGAGTCTATTTCACTACCTTCGTCAACAAAGCAACGCACGGAATGATTAGGCGCAGCAATCGCCAGTGCCTCATCAACTAGCGTTCGCGCTTTAATTTTATCTTGTAAAAATCGTGCGCGAGCTTCAAGAATATAACATTCAAGTACCCGCATTCCCCAGCGTGACTCTGTGGCAAGTTTGCGTAACTCAGCCAACACTGGAAGTGTAACTTCGGGTCGTCCTGTGGCTATTTGTAATCTCGCCCAAGTCAGTGCATTGCGGCAAGGTTTGCGTTCCCATTCTGCCGGTAATGATAAAGTGTAGGCGTCTACATCTATGTCATTAATCAGTGCATGGTCTAAGGCTTCATTTAAACGCTCTGCTTGTAAAAGGTAAGCAATGCGAGCACCAACAACTAACGCTTGATGGCGTTCATAAGGAGCACCCCAGCGAGCGCCAACAGCGGCAATTAGATCGTAACAACGCATTGCCGCACGATGATCACCGTGCAAACCACTTATTCGAGCCAGTGCGGTATAACCAAACACGAGTAATTTAGTAAAGCCAACTTCGCCAATTAAAGGAAGATTAGGCTGTAAACACTCTAACGCTTCATCAATTCTATTCCATTGATACAGTACAATACCCTGAATTACTTGCGGTATTGGCGCGACATATTTTTCTTTTGAAAAACTTCTACTTTCAGGTGAAAATCGTGCAAAACAATGATCTAAGTTGCCATTAGAAAAGTCAGTTAGCGCTAAGAAACATTCTGAGTAAATAGCACCAAACTCCGAGCCGGCTAATAAATGATAGTGCCTAGCGTCAGATAAGGTTTTTGCTGCCGGACCAAATTCACCTAATTCCGATAGCGCATAACCTAGAAAGTTACCGGCAAGTCCACGCTCAAAGTCACTTAAGTAATAAAATTCATCTGAGAGTAGTTCAATTATTTTATGAGGATCGTCTCTGGCAATTGCTATGCCAGCAGATAATAAACGTGTTTGCTCTCTTAAGTATTTGTATTCGTCTGATGCTACCGAGGCTTCTTGCCTATCGACCAGTAAAATCATTTTTGACAGTATATCGTCGCTCTCATCGGCGCTATTTGCGTGGTAGAGTGCGGTACCAAGTAAGTATAATATTTTAGGATTTTCGTTACGCACGTCATCTGGAATTCGGCGAATCCAAGCGATAACCTGTGGCATACGCCCAGCCATTAACTCTATCCATGATTGTTGCTCTACCAAGGTTGTTACAATGTTAAAATCACCGGCGAGTAAACCGTATTCAACAGCCTCACCCGATAAATTTTCTTTTTGAAACCATATTGCTGTTTTGCGGTATAAGCCAACCAGTTCACCAGGATGGCGTCGGCGTAATTCAGCCAGTAAAAATTCGTGAAAAAGTTGGTGATAACGATACCATGTACGGTTTTGATCTAGCGGAGATACAAATAATCCATCACGCTCAATTTCTTCCAGCATTTTCGGAGCATTTTCGTCGCCGGTAAGATAAGCTGCAAGATCGCCATTAATGCGATCAGACACCGAGGTTCGTAATAAAAATTCTTGTACCGCTTTGGGTTGTTGGTTTAGTACGTCACTTGCTAAATATTCGGCAATATCCTGTAAGCTACCCGAAAAAGATTCTATAAATCCGTCTCGTCGCGCTGGATCTCGAAGTGATAAAGAGGCAAGTTGTAGACCGGCAACCCAGCCCTCACTATGTTGGTGAATCTTTTCAATTTGATCGTTGTTTAAGGCTAAATTACGAATTTCCAGGAGAAATTCTGACGCTTCAGATAAGTCGAATCGTAATTGAGCAGGCGTTATTTCTCGTAGCTCATCTCTAACGCGTAGTGCGGCCAAACCAAACTGTGGTCGTGTTCTTGAGGCAACAATCATCTGAAAGTTTTCAGGTGCAAGGTTTAGCAATAATTCAATTAATTCATCAGTTTCACCACCACTAACACAATGATAATCATCAAGGATTAGAATTAATGGCGCTTCTGTTTCGCGTATGTCTTCAACCAAATCGCTCAGTGTACGAGTGACATCAAGTCGAGCGCAAGCACTAATAATTCTCGCAGTTCTAGTACCAAATGTTGGTATGGCATATTTAATTGCTTCTACAATATTTCTTAGCAAATTAGAAACACTGCAGTCGTCAGCACCAAGAGATATCCAAGGCACTAAATAACCGTCAGACAATAAGCTCTCTCGCGACTGAGTAAGCAACGTTGTTTTACCAAAACCGGCAGGCGCGGCAACCAATGTTAGTTTTGGCTCGCGTCTGTCTTTATTTGAGTTTAATAGCGTATGCCGGTTCATCATTTTTGAACGGCTAATGGGAGTAATAAATTTAGTTTTCATACCAATGACAACTTTTTTGTAAACTATTTATCATGTTATATTAAAAACAACTCGCTATGTACTTTAACTTCGTTATTCTCCTGTAATTCAAGACGTACCAAAGTGTTCGGCAAAACGGCTACCCATTTCGAAGTATCTTCATCTAATGGCTCTGATACAACAAGAGTTCCGTCTTGTGTATGGTGAATATATAAGGATGGAGCGTAGGTATCTGATGCCCATCTTACTACCCGTAAAGTTTTTCCGTCGGTCACGGCAAATGTTGCGCGAAAGGATTCTTGGATGTTCTGTTTACGTCGTAATTCATCAACGACATTAATTGCTTTTCGAATGGCTTTATCTGGATCTTCTCGAAGGCCAAAAGTAATCATCAGTTGAAAGAGTAGTTCGCTATCGGTACCACCCTCAATACAGTCAAAACTCTTGTCTGATAACATAGATAAAAGTTGTCGTCGTAAAAGGTGAAAACCACCTATTTGTCCGTTGTGCATAAATAACAATCGACCTGCACGAAATGGATGACAGTTTACTAATAGGTTACCTGCGCCAGTGGAGGCACGAACATGTGCAAAAAAAACATCACTTTCAATAACGCGCGTTAATTCGCGTAAATTAGTGTCTGCCCAGGCAGGACCCGCATCTCGATATAATCCAGGTGTACTCGGTTTCCCGTACCAACCTAAACCTCCGCCGTCTCCATGAACTCCAAGTTTTGCTTTATGTGAATGTAGCGCCTGTTCACACAGGGAATGTGGACCATCATATAGAAATTGTTCTATAAGTCTGGGTTCTCCGATATAAGCCAACCAACGACACATTAGTTTTGTCTATCCTATTATTATTGCGCGAAATAAGTCTACTTGCGCCTATTAAAAGGATAGTCTTTAGGGTATCACAGCAAACCACCCCTAAGGGTAGTTGTACAGTTATCGAGTATAAGGACATAATAGCTGCAAACTACTGTTTGAGAAGCCGCATGTTAAATTACTTGAAAATAAACGCTCTGCGCCTAGGAGCCTGTAAATGCTAGCGCTTGTAATTAGGCGAATATTAGCAACCATTCCGGTCATGGCAGTTGTCGCCATCATCGTATTTTCACTGCTATATTTAACGCCCGGTGACCCAGCTGCCGTACTTGCAGGGGAACAAGCTTCTATAGAAGATATCAATCGTTTACGTAGTACACTTGGTCTTGATCAGCCTTTTTTGGTTCGTTTTAGTCAGTGGATCGGTGGTGTATTTCAAGGCGATCTCGGTATCTCTATCTTCTCTCAACGACCTGTTATGGAATTGATTGTCCAAAGATTAGAGCCGACCATCGCATTAACAGTTGCCTCATTATTTATTGCCGTAACAATTGCAGTACCACTTGGTGTTATTGCCGCATGGCGTGCAGGTGGGTTGATTGACCGTATGGCGATGAGCTTCGCGGTACTTGGTTTTTCGATACCAGTCTTTGTATTATCTTATATCCTCATCGCGGTCGTTTCTGTTGATTTAAAGCTCTTACCGGTGCAAGGATATGTCCCCATTGCTTATGGTATTGGCCCTTTCCTAGAACATCTGATTTTACCTGCGTTATCACTCGGTATTATTAATGCTGCGCTTATTGCCAGAATTACTCGTACCACCATGCTTGAAGTACTTAACCAAGATTATATTCGTGCAGCCCGAGCTAAGGGACTATCAGTCCGTAGAGTTTTGATTAGACATGCGTTAAAGAATGCTGCTATTCCTATTGTTACCGTTATAGGTATCAGTTTTGCTCTTTTGATCAGTGGTGTTGTAGTGACCGAAACTGTTTTCAATATACCAGGGCTAGGCCGTTTAACGGTTGACGCTATTCTTCGTCGAGATTATCCCGTGATACAGGGAGTTATATTGGTATTTTCTGCAACCTATGTCGTGGTTAATTTACTTATAGATCTCAGTTATAGTTTATTTGATCCGAGGATTAAATATTGAGTATTTCAGCAATAACACAAACGCCATCTTCGCCTACGGGTCTTATGCGGATTTGGAAGCGATACCCTAACGTTATTATTGGTGGCGTTATGTTGGGAATCGCAGTATTTGCAGCGCTTGCAGCGCCGTGGTTAGGCACCATTGACCCACAAACAATTGCCCCTTTTAACCGATTAGAAGTCCCAGGTACCGAATTTTGGTTCGGTGGTGATTTAGTTGGCCGTGATGTTTATAGCCGTACTGTCTATGGAGCACGTATTTCTCTTGCTGTTGGACTTGGTGTTGTTGTTATCGGTATTTCTTTCGGCCTGCTCATTGGTATTCTTAGTGGTTTTGTCAGTTGGGTTGACCAGATACTGATGCGAGTAATGGACGGTTTAATGGCAATACCTTCTATTTTACTTGCCGTGGCATTAATTTCTTTGACTGGTGCCAGCTTGAAAAATGTCATCATTGCTATTTCAATCGCCGAAGTCCCTAGGGTTGCTCGGTTGGTTCGTAGTGTTGTATTGCAATTAAAAGAACGACCTTATGTAGAAGCCGCGATTACAGCAGGTACACCTTTTATTCTCATCTTATGGCGACACATACTACCTAATACACTGGCGCCTCTACTTGTACAGGCGACTTATATATTTGCTTCTGCGGTGTTGACTGAAGCAATATTGAGCTTCATTGGTGCTGGTACTCCGCCATCAATACCTAGTTGGGGTAATATAATTGCGGAAGGTCGTACAGTATTTTCTATCGCGCCACACATCGTGATGTTCCCAGGAATAGCGTTATCGTTTACTGTATTGGGCGTGAACCTGCTAGGTGATGGCTTACGTGATATTTTTGACCCTCGTTTTGTGAGTCGCACATGAAAAAATTAACCCCCTTACTCACTGTAGATAATCTTTCGGTCACTTTTCGTACCGAACGAGGTAAAGTGCCAGCAGTACAAGATTTTTCCTATACTTTGAATGAAGGTGAAACCTTGGCGATTGTTGGTGAATCCGGATCAGGAAAAAGCGTGGGTGCACTTGCACTGATGCGCTTGATTCCTAATCCACCAGGTAACATTGATAGCGGCTCTATTAAGTTCAAGAATCGAGAGATTCTCAGTATGTCTGAGAGCGAAATGCAAAAGATTCGCGGTAATGAAATCGCGATGATATTTCAAGAGCCGATGACTAGCCTTAATCCTGTGCTGACTATTGCCGAGCAAATTTGTGAAGCGGTGCAGCTACATCAACATCTTGATAAAAAGGCTGCCCGTGCTCGTGCACTAGAAATGCTGCAGTTTGTACAGCTTACCGAACCTGAAAAACGATTGGATCAATACCCTTATGAACTTTCTGGAGGAATGTGTCAGCGTGTCATGATAGCAATGGCGCTAGCTTGCACTCCTTCAATACTTATCGCTGATGAACCCACAACGGCGCTTGATGTAACAATACAAGCACAAATTCTGGATTTAATGCGCGATTTAAAAAATCGTTTAGGCACTGCTATTCTTTTAATTACTCATGATCTTGGTGTTGTTGCTGAAATGGCGGATCGCGTTATTGTGGTTTATGCCGGAAGAAAAATTGAAGAGGCTCCTGTTCGCGATTTACTGAGAACTCCCAAGCATCCTTATACTTTAGGGTTACTTGGTGCAATGCCTCGGCTGGGCGACACCAATTCTCAGGCTCGGCTAACAGAAATACCAGGTACAGTTCCTTCATTGCTTGAACCAATCATAGGTTGTGCTTTTGCTCCCCGTTGTTCATTGGCGACAGAAAAGTGTCGAACAGATGCACCTGAATTACAACCTGTTGGCAACACTGGCCACTTGGCTGCCTGCTGGCATAGCGACAAAGTTGGAGTACCACGATGAGTGATATATTAGTTGTCAAAGATCTTGTTAAACATTATGAGATTGGTGGCACAGGTATTATTGACCGAATGCTTGGTGGAAAAGCGAGTGTTGTACGCTCAGTTGATGGTGTTAGCTTTAGTATCGCCGAAGGTGAAACGTTAGGCCTTGTCGGTGAAAGTGGCTGTGGTAAATCAACGGTAGGGCGCTCAATTTTGCGTTTAGTTGAACCGACACAAGGTACCATTGAATTAGCAGGGCAGGATATATCACATGTTTCTGAAAAGGTATTACGTCCCTTACGAAAACATTTACAAGTGGTTTTTCAAGACCCTTTTGCATCACTAAACCCTCGTCGCACTGTTGGTCAAACGGTTGCAGAGCCAATTGGTAATTATGATTTAGCAACAGGCGACGAATTGAATAATCGAGTACGCGACTTATTTGAACGTGTCGGTTTACGTGCTGATCAGGTAGATAGATACCCACACGAATTTTCAGGTGGTCAACGACAACGTATCGGTATTGCTCGTGCGTTGGCAACCAATCCTAAGCTAATTATTCTTGATGAACCTGTATCGGCGCTTGATGTATCAGTACAAGCACAGGTGATTAATTTACTTGTGGATTTACAAAAAGAGCTCGGTATTGCTTATCTTTTTATTGCTCACGATTTAGCCGTTGTTGAGCATATCTCGACACATGTTGCGGTAATGTACTTAGGTAAAGTTGTTGAGATTGCCGATAAAAAGAGTCTTTTTAATTCACCTAAGCACCCCTATACCAAAGCATTATTATCTGCGGTGCCAAACAGTGACCCTGATGCTATAAGTAATCGTATTGTTTTAAAAGGTGATATACCAAGCCCTACAAACCCTCCTTCTGGTTGCCGTTTTCGTACTCGTTGTCCTATCGCTCAACCGATTTGTGCAAGCGAAGAGCCTGCTTTAGAAATACAGTCATCGGGACACAAAACTGCTTGTCATTTCGCTAAAGACGAAGTTTAGACAAGAGCATTGCTTAGCCTAAAACATAGACTAAGCAATGCGTATTCACTTATTAAGTTGGAAGGTAAGGTTTTTTCTTAACATTCCAAAAAACAGTGCTACCTGGTACTTCGAGCATACCTGATATACGTGGGCTATAAGCAACGGGAGCGAACCATTGACCAATTGGTACATAAGGTACTAATTCATAAGCACTAGTTTGTATTTTGTCTGCTAATTTCTTACGTTCAAGTTCATTAGGGGCATAAGGGTACTGTTCAATTAAAGCTTGATGTTTAGCATCGCATGGCCAACCAGGCCAAGCATCTTCACAGTTTGCGTGCATAGGCACATTGCCAATAGGGTCAGTAATATTACCGCCTGGCCAATAAGTTAAACCGAGATCCCAGCCGCCGTTTTGTGGACTTGAGCGATTGATACGTCGTGAACCCATAGCACCAAAATCCATTGCTTGTAAGTCAACATTAACACCAATTGATCTCAAATCGTCAGCAAGTACTAGTGTGGCTAGGTTCATAAATTGAATATCGGTTGGGTGTAGAATTACCACAGGACGGCCGTCATAACCAGAAGCAGCCATTAATGCTTTGGCTTTTTCACGATTTTTACCGAGACCTTTCGGAACTCCCGCTTGGCTTTCAAGTGGAGAACCACAGACAAAGAATGCGCTGCAGTTATTTGTTACTTCGGGGTCACCAAACATAGCTTGTAAATAGCGGTCTTGATCAATTAGATATAATAAGGCCTGACGTGCGCGAGGATCATCAAACGGAGGGTGTAAATGGTTCATTCGTAGCATGCCTTGAAACCCAAGGGTATCGGCACGTTGAATTACCACGCCTGCATCACGTAATAATGGTAAAAACTCAGGTGATGGGTTTTCAAAAAAATCTATCTCGCCGTTGGCAAGTGCTAATACCGCAGACTGAGGGTCACGGATATTGAGCCATTCTACAGTATCCATGTAAACGTGTTTTCCACCCGAAGTACCATTGGGTGTTTCATTGCGTGGTATATAATGCTGGTTTTTGCGGTACACAACTTTTGCACCTGGAACCCAAGCGGCAGTGTCAAAGATATAAGGGCCAGAGCCAATACTACTTTTGATTGATGTTGATGAATCAGTTGCTGCAATACTTGCAGGCATGATGGCAGCAACCGGGCCACCAGTTTTAGATAATGCGTGCAACAATAAGCTATAAGGTTTATTAAGCTTCCAAACAAATTTTTGTGTATCAATTGCTTCAAGTTGCTCTGTTACAGCAAATATTTGTCGACCGTAAACATCGCGCTGCCCCCAACGTTTAAGCGAAGCAATAACGTCTTTGGTCGTTACTGAGCTCCCATCGTGAAATAACAGTCCATTACGTAAAGTGAACTCCCAATTTAGTTGATCCTCACTAACATTCCAGTGTCCAACCATTTGAGGTTGCGGTACACCATTGATATCGCGACCGAACAAAAAATCATAAACCATCAATGCGTGACGTTGTACAATACCAATGGTTGTAACAATTGGGTCTAAAGATTGTAAATCGGCATGCATAACCGCGCGTAATACGTTTGATCTGTCTGGTGGAGTACAACCAGAGAGCATAATACCTGTGGCCGACGCAGCCGCAGCTACTAAAAATTCACGTCTTTTCATTATCTTTCCTCAGCCACTGTTTGGGGCTTTTCTCCGGATAACCAATAGCCCATGCTACGGTTTCCTATATTTGTTGTAGCTAACTCTAGTGACACGTTATTAATTTTCAGCTGGCGCAATTGCTCGGCCATTTCAGTCACCTTTGTATCATCTAAAGCTGCTTTCTGCATGGATTGCAGGCGCTTTGATTGTGCTAATAATAATAATTTTATATCTTCATTCATTTTTGTGAGAACTTGAATTTCGTAAGACTTTCGTAATCCTAGAAGGTTACGAACAGCAGTAAACAAGTTGTCGATAAGGCTTCGTTCTTCAGCCTTAGAAAATAATTGTTCTAACTCATCAAATACCTGTTTAACCGATAATATTAAACTTTCTGCAGTCTTTACTGCTTGTGGAGTATTGAGGATTTCAGCTTCATTAAGTGCTATAAGCAATTTAGTTGTTATTGGAAATAATTCGCTGGCTAAAATTGTTTGTGCCTGTTCATATTGCTGACGACAACGTTCTTTTAATATACCGTCGTTCGCATGCAACAAAAATCGTAATCGTCCACCAGGTTTTAATACACGACAGGCTTCGCGTAAACTTTTATTGATTGTGGAATACTCGATGGCAAATTGGCTGCCAATTGCATCAAATGTGTTAGCTTCAAAAGGTAATTTCTCCATAGCAGTTCGAGGGTGAAAAATTACATCTGATAAATGTTTTTCGGCATTGGCAACATATTTAGCTGGTGCTATGTCTGCAAGGTCTACCCCATGAATTGAAAAAGGAGGATGTTTTTTATGAGAGACCGCAACGGCTTGTACAGCTAAACTTCCGTTTCCTGTGCCTAAATCTAAAATATTGGCTCCTGCAGGTAAATTACTAAAGAATTTGCGCCATGTAGGTGCTAAAGAATCTGACTCTTCGTTAACTGGCATGCAAGAATGCAACTGGTTTGAGTGCCAAAAAACACTCCATTCCCAGAGACTATCATTCTGATTGTCCATCAAGTTACCTACTAAAAGTATGAGGTCTGTTTGTAGCAAAGAAGGTTTGTTACCTGTTTGGTATACTAACCTTCCTTGCTACTTACTTCTTTTTCTTTCTGCCTTAACTTAGAAGCGGTAAGATCCGCCTATAAATAATTCAGCACCTGTTGCATTATAGGTATCAGGTCTAGTATTTGCTCTACTTTGACGTGAGCCTAATAACGGAGGGCTTTTATCTAGCACGTTATTTACACCACCCCAAACTGTTGTGTTATCACCAAGATTATAGTTAAAGGAGATATCAAGGTAGCTGTAACCTGAAAGCTCAGGAACCGCAGACGTTGAAGGATCAGCACCAAATTGTACCTGATCAAGGGTAGTATCTTCAGACCAACGATGTCTTAAACCAAGCGTTAAATCACCATCTGTCCAAGTAACCGAAGTATTCATTTTTAATTCAGACTTAGGTTCACCACAGGTTGTACCAAATGCACCTGCACAGTCATTAACGGTATTTAAATCGGCAATAGGAGTTAGATCATAGTCATTTAGTAAAGTTGCATTGAATAAGATATTAATCTCACTAGCATCCAATTCAACTTTATAGTCTACTTGGAAATCAACCCCGGATGTTGCCAAACCACCAACATTAACATTGGTTGCAGTTACTGGGTTAAGGGTATCAATTTCACCACTAGTAGTATTACGGGTAACCGCCTGACATGCAGTGCTGTTGATGTCTTGAACTTGACTGTAGCAAATATCGAGTATGTTATTGACTGAGCCACCAAATGCGCCAATTGCGTTATCAACTTCAATATCGAAATAATCAACTAATACACGTAGGTTAGGTATGCTGGTTGGTGTAATAATAGCACTGATAGTAATGGTGTCTGACTCTTCTTCGCTTAAGTTAGGGTTACCACCAAAAACACCTGGTATTTCATTGTTTGGCTGAAGGTTTGCATTACCTACTAAGTTGGCAGGTACCCCCGTCGCTTCACAAAGACTTCTAATGGTTGCATCTGTTGCGGCACTAGGCAGAGCACAAGGATCTGTCGCAGCAACTGGAAACAGCTGTTGTCCCCCAAACGCTTCACCAAGACTTGGAGCACGAATAGCTTTTTGGAATTGAGCACCAAAAGCGAGTGAATCATTTACCATCCAGTCTAAACCAACAAGAAAGGTGCTAACACCATCTGTTTTCTCAAGATCATATTCTGAATAGCGGTAGGCTGCGGTAGCGTCTAATGACTTAATACCTGATATATCGGCTAAAATTGGCATAAACACTTCACCAAATACTTCCCAAACCTCTATTTCTCCAGCGGTTGGTTGTACGGCATTGAATCCGGCAACATCACCAGTAAGTAAGGCTTGATCAACAGCAAATACAACTTTATTCGAGCGCCATTCTACGCCAAATGAAGCGGATAAGAAGCCATTTGGCACTTCTAATAAATCTCCACTGATACTTGCACCAAAAACATTAAGTTCCGTGACTTCAGTATTGATAGTATCGATACTGATATAATCTACGCCTTCAGCCGAAATATTCGGACCAAATGGATTCACTATAGGTGCGGCGCCATCAACCGATAATATTCCTGCAGCAAAAGCAGAACTAGATACGTTACCTATTTGAGTTTGAGTATTGTCAGAACGGGCATAAGAATAGTAAAGATCATAGTTGTAATCATCGATAACGCCTTCAACACCAATTAATGCTCTGAATGAATGACGGCTATCGTTATTACGACGAGCGCCAGTTTCAACTAAACGACGATTAACACCAAGATTAACTAAACCATCATTTTGAGCAACACCTGCTTCATTAGCATCTACAAGTTGTAATACATCACTTAATTCTGAGCTGATATAAGGGTTGGTAACGTCAATAGGTAATGATGTGCTGATAAAAGAAGGGGCAAAACCAGTAGAGGTTTCGTTGTGAGTATAAGCACCTTCAATATAGAGCTTAGAGTCATCATTGATTTCATAATCAGCAAATAGCGTTAGGCTGTGGCGCTCTTGCGGTATACGTAGAAAATTATCTAAGGTGTAGTTATATAAATCATCAGGACGGGAAAAAGGGCGAACATTACCATCTGCATCTGGAATAAATCCGTCACCACCGATACCGGTAAGCCCTGCCGCGGCTAATGCACCATCTAATCCGGGAATAGCAGCAATAGCTTCAGCTGAACTTGGTAGCCCAGTAAAACGACCGTTTGGTACAAAGCTACTACCACCTGGTACTAAAACTCTATTGCCGTTGGCATCAGTACCATCAGTTAAAACAGAAGAAGAAAAATCACGATCTGTTGTATAAATTGCATCGCGATCTAAATAATTTAAGGCAATAACAGCATTACCTCTTCCATCAGCAAAATTGCCACCCATAGTTAGCGTAAAGTCTTTAGTATTGCCATCACCTTCCGCGGTTTGGTTGAATTGAGTACGTAATTCAACACCTTCGAAATCATCCTTCATTATAAAGTTAACAACACCAGCTACCGCATCTGAGCCATAAACCGCTGACGCGCCACCGGTAACCACTTCTACACGTTCAATTAGTGACGCTGGGATTGTATTTATATCAGTAGTTTGACTAGAGTCAAAAAAGGTATATCGTCGACCATTAACTAGTACTAAGCTACGAGTAGAGCCTAGTCCACGTAAGTCCAATGTTGCAGCACCTGTTGCTGTTGGGTTTGCAGTAGAGTTTGTTGAGGCTGTGCCAGATGGCACAAATTGTGGCATGTTATTTAGAATTTCTTCAACGTTTTGAAAGCCTGATAATTTTATTTGTTCTGACGAAACTACATCAACTGGAATTGATGCGGCTTGTCGACCGCTTCGGATACGTGAACCAGTAACAGATATTTTTTCGATATCTTCATAATCTATTTCAGATTGCGCCGGTATTTCTTCTTGTGCAGGAACTACAGACTGTGCAGATGCATAAACGGGCGCTAAAGATGATAAAGCTAACGCTGCGGAGATCGCAGATGACAATGAATTTTTCATTCTAAATTTGAACATGGTGTAACTACCTCGCCTTAATATATTTTTGTTATAGTGATATTTTTATAGTTATTATTATTATTTGATGGCTTTGATTTAAACCTTCCTATATATAGTTGTAGGAAGTTTATTCTACTCAAATTAAGATACTCCTTAGCAACAATCGCTATACCACCCAAAGGGGTAGTTTATTGATATCCACTCTTTCGGGTAGTGCTGTTAGTTATATCATTAAGGCATACTATACAAATGAATAATATTAAACTGTATATGTGGGCTACGCCCAATTCGCGCCGGATTTCAATTCTTTTTGAAGAATTGGGTCTTAATTTTGATGTTCACCCTGTTAATATCAGAGCAAAAGAACAATTTGCAGCTGAAATTACTGATCTGAATCCATTTGGAAAAGTGCCAATTGTTGTTTGGCAAGAGTGTGAAGAGCAACGCCTTTTATTTGAATCAGGTGCAATTCTAATACACTTTGCTGAAGCAGGTAAACAATTTCTTCCTGCTGAAAGTAAAGAACGTAGCGAAATACTTTCGTGGTTAATGGTGGCATTAACTGGATTAGGACCGCATAGTGCATCTGCACATTATTGGTCTGATTTAGCGGTAGAGAAGTCACCTCAAGCGCTAGATTATCATGTGAATTTTACTGCACGTGTATATCGCCTATTAGATGATCGACTTGCAGATAATGAATACTTGGCCGGAGACTATTCCATTGCCGATATGGCCGCTTATCCTTGGATTAGCGTTAGCGAATGGACGACCCTTGATATTGAAGACTATCCAAATTTATTAAGATGGTATAAACATGTTGGTTTACGCCCAGCAGTACAGCGTGGCATGAGTTTACCAACTGGTATTACTCTAGATTAAATAATAGATTTAGCCTTATCACTAATTCTTGGTATCAATGAGAGTTAGTGATTTTTTATAACAAAATTTTTATTGTAAATTGCTGAAATAAAGATTGTCGTGGGTATAATGAACTATAGAGTTTGAAAAATAATTTAGTAGGCTATTAGTTTTTTTAGTTCCTTAAATTTAGTTTATAAAACTGAGTTCAGCCAAGTATAAAAGTAGAAGTTAAAACATCAATCGCTATAATTGATGTCCTTTAGAGTCTAATATTAACAAGTAATTAAGATAGCTTTTTAAATCGACGCGATGCTAAACCAATCATTCCTAAAGCAAAAATAGCTAGTGTAGTTGGCTCTGGAACCGAGTTAACATGACTACTTTTGAAAGTAACATCGTTTAATTCTGTTAACCGTATTGCACCACAGCTAGTACAGATAGGATCATATACATCCATTCTTAAAGTCCAATCAGTGCTAGTTGAGTTTAATTCTGCAAAGTTGAAATCTAAATTATATTTTTGCTCTATTGAGCTGCCGGTAAGATCCCATGTACCTACAATTGAATCATTTAACGAGAATTGAAAACCAAGCGTACCAGAAAACAAATTTAAATCTAAATTCATCTCAAGGCTTAATCCATCTATATATTCTAAACCTGTCTCGGAATATGTTTGACTGGCATAGTTTATAGAAGAATAATAATAATAAGAAACTGATGTTATTATAGGTTCTTCATTTTCGGCATCAAAATTACTGCTATATATCAACCCTGCGTTAGCTAAACTGCTCATCGAAAACAAAAGTATTGCAAATGTTGCTTGTCTGTAACCAAGTTTCATATAGTTATCCTATTTATGATTTTCATTTATGATTACTATTTTAATCAATAAAATAGTAATCAATCGTTCCCTGATGGGAATAATTAATTCGAACATAAAAGTAGCATAATTTCAATATGATAGAAAGATATAAACCAATGCAGATACTCTTGTAAGCCTATCGACTTTGTTAATCTAACTTCTAGCAATACGCATCAGGTCAGAGTCATCGCGACATGGTTTAAAAGCATCAAGTTTTGATTGATATGTTGATGACACTACATTTAACACGCCAAGCATCGAATGGAATATATTGTCATGATTAAGTGTTGTTTGTGTACTCTGTTTTAAGCAATTACTTTGAAAGCTTTTTTGAGTATTATTCGACCAAAATAATAGAGGAATATGGGTTTGTTCGATAGGCGCAATAGCGTATGGAAAACCATGTAAATAAAGACCATTTTCACCTAATGATTCCCCATGGTCGGATACATAAATCATTTCTGTATTTATCATTTGTGTACTGTTTTTGCTAAATCTAGCTAATTTATTTATCACTTCAGAAATCACATAATCAGAATAATGTATCGTATTATCGTAAGTGTTTACCAGTTGCTCTGATGTACAATTTTGTATGTCACTTTGCTGGCAGTCAGGTAGAAAAGTAGCAAATTCCTGTGGGTAACGACGATAATATGTTGGTCCATGTGAGCCCATTAAATGCAGGACAATTAATGTGGTTTGAGAGCTTAACATGGCTAGTTTATTATCTAATTGCGTTAATAATATTTCATCAAAACAATAGTCACCATCGCATAATGGATTACTTTTATTTTTATCAATATTGATGGTGTTCACTCGTTTACAGACACCCTTACAGCCTTCATTATTATCAACCCATAGCACATCGACACCTGCTAATTTCGCAATATCTAATAGATTTTGTTGTGAAGACGCCGACCGCTTATTAAATTGCTCTTTGTTTAATAATGAAAACATACAGGGAACAGAAACGGCTGTTGCTGTACCGCAGGAATACATTTGGTTAAAAAAATGTATATTAAATTTTTCTGTATATTCATTTGTTTGTTTATAATAACCATTTAAAGAGAAATTTTTTGCTCTTGCCGTTTCTCCTACAATCATTACCACGACGTTTTTATCTGTTTTAAGCGGTGTTTGTATTTCAGGGTGAGAGTCTAGCTCTTTAAACACCATTGGCTCAGCGAAATGGTTTCGTTTAATGTATTTATAGCTCGCAATTAATGTTGGTATTGGCACTATATACTTTGCTAAATCTCTATTGTTGCGATTAACAGACGCGTAACTAGAATATAAGCTAAAAAAAATAATGATAAAGATAATAAGGGCAGAAACAATTAGCTTTAAACGATGGCTTACGCTTAGGTTCAGTGGATTTGGCTTAGGGTTAATTCTTCTTAATATGATTAAAGGTGTAATTGTTAATAGTATTATATAAAAAACAGCTGATAAATTAAGGTAGGTAAAAGCCTCAGACGTGGATGTTTCCGCCATATTTTCTACCATACCGTAATCAAAAATAATGCCATAACTACTCATTGCATAGCAGAATATGGCGGATAACAAGATCAGAACAGTAATCACTGTTTTATAAACATACCTTCTCGGCAATAGACTAAATAGCAGAACAAAAATAGTGCTTAAAAATAGGGGTAGAGATATAAAGTAAGCAAAATCAAAGTTATCCAGCTTAATTAAATCATGATACGTTTTTTGTAAAAACGGAAAGTTAAAAATAATTGAAAAATAAAGACTTAACAAAATTGTTGCAGAATTTAATGACAGCGTTTTAGAAAATATTTTTTGCACAATGTTATCTCTTTAATAAAAATATCATTGTGCCTTTTCAATCTTAATTAAGACTGAGCGTAAACTGAATTTTTACTGAATTTTCTTGTTTACGGATAAATTATAGCTCCCATAAAACTACTCCCCAGGTAGCAATAGCGATTGCTAAACTAATCAATACAGCAAGAGATCCTAAGTCTTTTGCTAATCCAGATAATGAATGATGCTCTAACCCGATGCGATCAATCGTTGCTTCTACTGCGGTGTTAATAACTTCAACTAATAAAACAAACAGCAGTGAAACAATTAGTAATAAATGGAGTAATAAGCTGATATCGAGAAAGCAGCTAGTACCTGATAATACAAGGATTAGTATCAACTCTTGTTGAAAAGCAGTTTCATTTTTTATTAACCATTTAAAGCCTTGTAATGAATTAATTAAGGCTAGAAAAATGCGTTTAGCACCTTTATGTTTTTGTATTGTCATTGTTAACTCAAATAATAAATAATTTTCATCATTAATTTATCAAATTGAACTTAAGTGCACCTGAAGGGAAGCTTAAGATTTACTGAATATATTGATGTTTATACTATAAAAGGTCTCTTTTATTCGCGGTTTTTATAAAATTCAGCCAATCTTAAGTTTACCGTGATAAATTAAATAAAAATGGTATTGATGATTAATATGAATATTTTACTTGTTGAAGATTCTGATAAATTAAGACGTAGTTTGCGTATAGGCTTAGTTGCTTTAGGATTTGCTGTTGATGAAGCAAGTGACGGAGCCGATGCGTTAGCGATGGCATTATCTGATGATTATGACATTATTATTTTGGATTTAATGTTACCCAGTGTTGATGGCTTATCAATATTAAAATCGCTAAGAAAGCATAAAAAACAAAGTAAGGTACTTATTCTTTCTGCTAAAGATCAACTGTCAGATCGCATTGATGGTTTGTTTACCGGTGCCGATGATTATATGACTAAGCCTTTTTCATTTGATGAGTTACATGCTCGAATTATCGCGTTAACAAGGCGAGGTGAGTTATTAAGAACGTCAAACTTGATCACTATTAATGATTTTGTTGTCGATTTACAAGCCAAAGTGTTTAGCTTTGAAGGTAAACCGATAGACTTAACTGCTACAGAATATAAAATTATAGAATGTTTATTTATTAATAAAGAAAAAGTAGTGAGCGCTGAAAAAATGGGGGAGTATATTGTGGGTAAATACGATGCTATTAATAAAAACTCATTAGAAGCTCATATCTCATCTATTCGTAAGAAATTAAAACAGTTTTCAGCTATATTTCCTGTAAAAAATAAACGTGGATTTGGCTATGTTGCTACTGATGCTTAAGCATTAAGCCTCACATTATGAAAATAAACTGTAAGGTTCAAAATGAAATCAATCAAACAGTCGTTAGTTAAGCAACTAACAACACTTATTACTTTTATTTTATTTATTGTTCTCTTATTTTTAGACATTAGTGTAGATACATATGTCGATAAACAATTTGATGATGCTTTAGAGCAAAAGGGTAAAAGTCTCGTTAACTTAATTAGTTATAAAGAAAATTCATTACAATTAACGATGCTAACCGATGTGATGACGGCGTTTGATCGCACAGAAAATGCAGAGTATTTTCAAATTTGGTCAAATGATAAGTTACTAAAATATTCAGCTACCTTAAATCAAACACCTGAATTTGACTTTAATCGTACCGATTTACTACTTGGCGGGCATATCATCACCGAAACTAATTTACCTGATGGTGAAAGTGGGCGTGTTTTTTTATTTAAATTTATACCAGCGAGTGACAATAATTCTACAGATATCAAACCTCCTATATATCTTGTTTTTGCTCGGTCAAATGCAACGCTTGAGAAAATTTTAATATTAATAGATATTGTTTTCTTAATCACCGCAATCGGTACTGCTTTTTTTATTCGTTACTTAGTTAATAAAATTGTTTCTAAGGGGTTAGAGCCAATTACCTTACTTAATAAAAAAATCAGAGAAATTGATATCAATAATGAATTAGAAAAATTTATCATTGATCATCCACCAAGTGAAATTAAAACAATTATTGATGAATTAAATCAATTTTTAATTGAAAACAGAGTATTACTTAAAAATGAAAAACGGTTAACTTCAGATATTGCGCATGAGCTAAAAACACCTATTACAGAATTAATGAGTGTGAGTGAAATAGCGATTAAATATCCAGAGAATGAAGAGGTTATGGAGAACTATAAAGACGATGTATTATCTATATCTACGCGTATGAAAAACATTGTAGAGTCATTGTTATTATTAAATAAAGTAAGTACTGAGCAATTTAATTTAACCATGGTTGATATAGATTTATCAGATAAAGTGTTATGTATTTTAGAAAGGTTGGCAATAACCATACCTAATTTTGAACAAAGAATTAAAACCAAACTTACCGATAACATTGTTATTACGAATGATGTGTTTTCCTTAGAAGCAATACTAACAAATCTTATTAACAATGCGATTCATTACAGCCCAGAAGCAAGTAAAGTAACAATTGAACTGAATATTATTAATGACAAACCAAAGCTAACCATATCTAACATACCACTACAGAAATTAACGCCCGCAGACATAAATAATATGTTCGAACCTCTATGGCAAAAAGATAATGCCAGAACATCTGAAACCCATTTTGGCTTGGGTTTAGCTATTGTGAAAACTTTAGCTGAACGAGCTAATATAAAAATATCAGTTGAATTAAAAGGCTCAGATTTAATTACCTTTAGTGTGATTTTTTGATTCTCAACTCGGTAAATTATAATAATATATCGTTAATTCTCTTGATATGTAATTAAAATGTCTTTGAGTTCCGGTGTGATTAAAATCAGGCCTCAATTTGCAGTTAACTAAAGCGTAAGAATCTTAAAAAGGGTAAGCTCATGGATAGAACAAAAACTACAGTAGTCGCTAGTTTATTAGGGATTTTGTACGCGTACTGGTCTGTTTATATAATCGGTTTTGGTGCCGCTATCGCAATGCCTGCAAGGCTTTTAACTTTTATTGCTGAGCTATATCCCATTTTCGCCTTTGCTATAGCAGATATTATTACAATTGCCGTACCGTTAATTCTTGTTTATTTTCTATTGGTGCTTGTGGTCAAGTATTTAAATTCGGGTAATAGTTACCTTCCATTTTTAGTATTATTCGCTCCTTTTTGTCTTCAACATCTTTATTTTTGGATGAATATGGAGTTTACTCAAGATTGGGTATATGTTTTGAGTACAACAATGCCTAGGTATATTCTTATTATACTGTTTGCCTTATATTTTGTTAAACAAGCCGTTGAGCAACAGCAATGCTTGGCGAGAAAATAAATAAAGCCACCTTTTCAAGTGGCTTTATTTATAATTAATGGGTCAAGTTTAGGTTAGTTTAGGTTTAAAGAGCGATATTGAACGATATCTTCAATGCTCAAAACTACCATTTCATGTTTTATAGCGAACTTACATATTTCAGGTAATCTTGCCATTGTTCCATCTGCATTGGTTAGTTCGCATAAAATTCCTTTCGAATCTAATCCGGCAAGTTTGATTAAATCTATAGTTCCTTCTGTATGGCCTCTTCTAGAGAGAACACCGCCTGAATTAGCAAGTAAAGGAAATATATGACCTGGAGTATTGAGATCGTTGGCTACACTATCTAGATTGGCCGCAGTTTTAACTGTGTGCATTCTATCGGCTGCTGAAACGCCTGTTGTAACACCGTGCTTTGCTTCAATCGAAACAGTATAAGCTGTTTTATTGCGACTGGTATTAATTGATACCATTTGTGGTAGGTTAAGCCGCTCCACATCATCTTGCTCTAAAACCAAACAAACAATACCGCTACACTCTCGGATCATCATTGCCATTTGTTGCTGAGTAATATGTTGGGTGGAAAAAATAAGATCGCCTTCGTTTTCTCGATCTTCATCGTCTACTAACAACAAACCTTTACCAGATTGAAGTGCATTTATTGCAGACGCGACCCTTTGAAGGGGGGTTCCAAATTGACTAAGTAGTGACTGACTCATGGTAAATTTCCTCTTTAGTTACCAGAATCAGGGCGCAAAGAGATACAGAAATACTTTTCTGTAAACAAACGATTCGTCTAGCCCTCAGTTATCGTACGGGGAAACCGTATCGACTGATGGCTAAAAAAATGGATTGTCTTAAACTCTCTCATCCGGACTATGACCGTCGGCTCTGGAGTTACACCAGATCTGCTGACCTCTTATTGTTAATTAAAACGAATAAGAGCGCTCGCGGGCTATCTTAAAATAAATCGTGATTGATTTTTTGTAAGTTACCGCCGGTGGGGAATTTCGCCCCGCCCTGAGATTAAAACATTATGTATGCGGTCAATATTACCGCGTGGAAGATTCTACGGGAGAAATATTCAGGGTGCAATAACTCTCCTTAATTCGAGTATCACATTATAATTTTTGGACAGAATTATGCTAAAAAACATATCAAATAAATCTAGTTATGACGGAATAAAGTTGTTGTTAGTCATCATAGTTAGCTTCAATTTTGTTGGAGGCTAAGTTAAATTAAGCCCTATTTTTCAGGTGATTATTAACTTTAAATATCAAATATAATAGAAGGGGAGTGCTTGAAATATCTACAGCAGGATTTTAGCTATGATGATTGAATAGTAATCTAATATAGTGATTGTTAATATTAACTAATACGCGGAAAAGTAGATATACCTTAGCCTTGAACGATTAATACTATTCTTGTTTTTGATGACACCTCCACACCTACAATAAATACGTTGTATTAAATTCACACAAATAAAAGTAGAGTATTTATACTATTAACACTTTACTTTTATAGAGTGGTTACTCTATAATACTCTATGTTCCTAGCGAACACTTATTGTAATAATTTTATTCTAGCTTCCCCATAGCTTACATATGCCAGTAGCCTTGCTACTGGTTTTTTTTGTCTAAAATATAACAAAACTAATTGTTGAGTATCAAATACCTGCCTGAATCCCTACTTAGTTAGCATTGACTTACTTATTGTATATTGTGATTTTATTGATTATATTATTTTTTAGATACTTTATGAATATATGTACAGGGTAATAATGTCAGGTCTAAATATTAATAGTAAACCTCAAATATTTGAGCTACAGCCAGGTAAAACAATGGATCTTCAAATAAACCATCCTGTACCTGTTCGTTTGAAACTTGCTTTAGTGGGTTATGAGTTTGGTAAGTATGTTTTATTAAAATATCCAAAAGTCAGTAATACTTCGCAATACAAAGATGTACTCGTTGAGGGGAATGTCGTTATTGTGCGTTATCTATTAGAAGGTAACAAAGGTGAATGTTGTGCTTTTAAGTCAGTAGTTAAGAATATTTCGACTTATCCAGAGAAGCTCTTGTTTATTGACTACCCTAAAAGCATAGAGAACCGTCAACTAAGAGTACAACCAAGAACTAGTATTCATATTCCTGCTGCTATTATGATTGAAGAAGATGATCATAATAAGGAAATGAAAATACTTGGAGCAATAAGTGATATATCGCTTAAAGGATGTGGCTTCCTATTTAAAAGTACCAGTCTGACAACTAATGTTAATCAGCGAAACATCTTTGTTTGTTTACAAGATCAAAAAGGAGCTGAAATAAAAATATCAGCTCGAGTACGTAATAGCCGCAACGACCAAGGTGTGGTGAGTGTTGGTATTCAGTTTTTAGAAGATAATAGTTTGTTACCACAACTACTAGAGCAATTATTCATTAATATGGATAATAGCTAAGCCATAATACTACTTATACCAATATCACTAACTATGTGATCATTTCTACTTGTTAAAATCACCAATTACATCGTTATTTATTTAATAATTAGAACAACTAGTTATTGAAATAAATGCCTTGTATTTGGCAATTTTTCTACGTATAAAATTGTTCACTTAATTAATGAAACTGGTATTACTCTTCTGGTTCTTCAAGAAACCAATCGCAAATAATGCTATTTGCTTGCTCTTCACCGGTACGTTTTAACGATGAAAATGCTTGAACTCTAATATCCGCATTTAACGGTGCTAAGGCTTTTTTTACTTTTAGCACTTCAGCACTACGTTTACCTTGCGATAATTTATCACTTTTAGTTAATAGAGCTAAAACAGGTAAATCGCTATCAGCAGCCCATTGAATTAAGTCCATATCTAAGTCTTTTAATGGATGGCGGATATCCATTAATACAACTAGGCCTTTAAGGCTTTCACGTTTTTCTAGATATTCACCTAGCGCTTTCTGCCATTTCTTCTTCATTTCTAAAGGAACTTTAGCAAAACCGTAACCAGGTAAATCAATTAAACGTTTATTTTCGCCAATTTCAAAGACGTTAATCAGTTGAGTACGACCAGGGGTTTTACTGATACGCGCTAAACCTCTTTGGTTAGTTAGCGTATTTAATGCGCTTGATTTGCCTGCATTAGAACGGCCGGCAAAAGCAACTTCAATACCACTATCTTCAGGTAATCTTCGAATATCTGGCGCACTGATGGTGAAGGTGGCTTTGCTTAAATGTATAGTGGTAGAAGACAAGGGCTTAACTCTTAATAAAAAATCTGACACTATTATAACGTTATTATTATAAAAATGATGAACAAATATGCTAAATAGTGCGTTTTTTCAAGGAATTTTTATCAGATGGTGTTACACACAGGATAGATTAGTGTAAAATGCCGTCACTTTTTAAGATTTATTGTAAAAATAAACTCAATCATAATTTAACATTACAAGTTTAGTTAACGACAAGCAGAGAGCAATTCAATGAAAAAAATATTATTTTCACTTTTGTTAGGAGCGAGCATGCTCAATACAGCAATGGCTGTAGAAGGCGACGCTGAAGCAGGTAAAGGTAAATCAGCTATCTGTGCCACATGTCATGGTGCTACGGGTATCAGTATAGCGCCTATTTATCCAAACCTTGCGGGGCAAAAAGCTCCTTATATAGTTAAACAATTAACTGACTTTAAGGCTGGCACTCGAACAGATATGATGATGGCACCAATGGCTATGAACCTATCTGAGCAAGATATGGCTGATTTAGCAGCATATTTTTCAAGCCAACCACGTAGTGGTGAAAAAGCTGCAGCAGAAGATACAGCAGGCGCATCGGCTGTAGCGCCAGGTGCTGCTGGTAATGTAGAAATTGTTACATCAACATCTGCTAAAGCCATTTATGCTGGTGATGTGAAAGCAGGGCAAGAAAAATCAGCTATGTGTGTTGCTTGTCATGGTACAGATGGTAATAGTGCGATAGCAATATATCCTAAATTAGCTGGCCAAAGTGCTAATTATTTAGCTAAACAGTTAGCTGATTTTAAATCAGGTGCACGTGTTGATCCTATAATGGCGGGTATGGTTGCTGGTTTAAGTACAACAGATATGGACGATTTAGCCGCATATTTTGCAGTTCAAACAATGAGCGATGGTTCTGGTGAAACTAGTGCTAAAGGTAAAGAATTATATTTTGGTGGTGACGCTGAAAAGGGTATTACAGCCTGTATCGCTTGTCATGGTATTGAAGGTAAAGGTATGGCTCAAGCTGGTTTTCCTGCTATTGCGGGTCAAAATGCTGATTACTTGAAAAAACAATTGTTAACCTTTAGAGAAGGTAGTCGTAGTAACGATAGAAATAATATGATGGGTAATATCGCGATAAAATTATCAGAAAGCGATATTGAAGAGCTTGTGAAGTACATGGCTTCTCTTAAATAGTAGAAAATATTTTATTAGTACATTACTAATATTCTAAAAAAAAGCAGCATTTATTGCTGCTTTTTTGTTTTATCACATAAAATAATTGCTATGATTGGTGGTATAAATAAGTGGGATACTTGAGCGATAATATCAATACTAATCAATTAATAGCTTGCCAACTCTGTGATGCACTATATGAAAAGCCTAAATTAAAACAAGGTCAAATAGTTAAGTGCACTCGCTGTGGTAGCACAATGGCTGAACGCAAAGTTAATTCGATTGAACGTAGTTTTTATTGGTCAATGGCGGGGTTATTTTTCTTAATACCCGCCGTACTACTTCCTATAATGGGGGTGACGTTAGCGGGGCAGTATCATCATGCTTCACTACTAGATTGTATTCTTGCCTTGATCGACCGAGGTTTTTTTATGATTGCAACGCTAGTATTTTTGTTTGCGATTGCTGTGCCTGCCATCCGTTTATTTGGATCATTCTATGTTACCTACAGCTTTAAATTTAATAAATTAAAGCCTTCCTTGTTATACTTTTTTCGGGCGTTTCATCACTTAGATAACTGGGCAATGCTAAATGTATTTATGCTGGGCATTGTTGTATCCATGTATAAATTACTCGATGATACCGAGCTATCTATTAACATGGGACTGCTTGCTTTTATTTTATGGCTGATTAGCTCAACAATGGCTGCGTCAACGCTAGATCAAGATTATATTTGGCAAAAATTAGAGGATGAATTTGTTGATTAATACTGCAAAAAACAACAATCTTGCTCTTTGTCCCCAATGTCATAAAGTTAATTTACTTGGTGATGCAAGTAGTGAAGAAAAAATACAATGTGTACGTTGTAAGGGGATGTTTTATCAACGGAACTCACGTAGTTTACAATATACTTTAGCGTGGAATATTGCCGCATTAATAGCTTTTATTCCGGCAAACCTTTACCCTATTATGATTATCTACTCTTTAGGTATTGGTGAACCATCAACAATACTTTCAGGCATTGGACAATTTATTGACTATGGCTTGTACCCTATCGCGATCATTATTTTTACGGCAAGCATTATTGTGCCATTACTTAAAATAGCGGGCTTGTTTGTACTGGTGTACCGTGCACATACTGGAATAAGATTACGACCAGATAAACACAGTAAATTTTATCATATGCTAGAATTTTTAGGCCCCTGGTCAATGCTGGATGTTTTTGTAGTCGCCTTGTTAGTAGCTGTTGTTGAGCTAGGCTTTATAACGACAATAGCGGCCGGGCCAGCAATTAATTACTTTACCTTAACGGTAATTTTTACCATGATAGCAGCCAATAGCTTTGACTCTAGACTGTTGTGGGATAAACAACAAAATAGTGAAGAAACTTGTTAGGTAAAGGAAAAACATGACTATTAATAAATCGTCGGACAATAATGATTTGAAAACTAATGTAGCTACTGCTGATGTTGTGCCTAGGCAAGGCATTTCAGTTATTTGGTTTATCCCTTTTATTGCGCTGATTTTTGGCGGTTGGTTAGCCATTAAGGCGATATCTGAACAAGGTGTTTTCATTACGATTGAATTTGAAAACGGCTCAGGTATTGTTCCGAAAAAAACAGAAGTACGTTATAAAGGTCTTGTCACTGGTTTAGTGAGTAAAGTTGAGCCTTCAGACGATCTCAAGTCTGTTATTGCTGAAGTTGAAATGACGCAATCTTTTACAGATTATCTTACTAACAAAACAAAATTTTGGTTGGTAAGTGCTGACATTTCATTGCAAGGGGTTTCTGGTCTAGAGACGTTAGTATCGGGTAGTTATATTAATATTATTCCTGATACTGATAAAAAGTCGCGAAGCCAAGATCACTTTATTGCATTAAATGAAGCGCCAGAACTAGATATGACCACGCCAGGATTACACCTAACTTTAAAAGCCAGTGTGCTAGGTTCAATTAGTGAAGATTCGCCTATTACGTTTAAACAAATACCTATTGGCTATGTTACGGGTTATCACTACGTTGAAGATAGCCAAGATATTAATATTAATATCTTTATTGAACAAGAGTATGCGCATTTAATTAAAGAAAATTCACTTTTTTGGAATATGAGTGGTGTACAGATCAACGCATCTATCGCTGCAGGTGTAAAAATAAATACTGGGTCATTAGGCTCTATTCTTGGTGGTGGTATTGCCGTTGATACGATGAGTTATCACGAAAAGTTACCTCCAGCTAAAAACGGCCATATGTTTCCATTACATGCTGACTTTCAATCAGCAGAGATGGGGTATAGCATTGAACTTACATTAGATTGGAATTCAGACATTAACCATAATGCAGCGATTTTATATCAAGGTGTAACTATAGGTACTATTGAATCTTTTAGTAGAATAGATCCTAAAACTAGAAAAATTACCGCTCAAGCTAAAGTGAATCCCCGTATTGCTCCTTACTTAACAGAGCAATCTCAATTCTATCTGGTATCACCTAAAATTGACCTTTCGGGCGTCTCAAATGCAAAAGCTTTAATAACGGGGACCTATATCAACATACGACCCTCTTTACAGGGTAAACCAATAAACAAGTTTCATGTTTTCAATGTTAAACCACCTTATTTATATGCTGAGCCAGGCTTACATTTAATTATAGAGTCTAATAATAGAGATTCATTGCAAGTAGGGAATAACATTTATTTTAAACAACAAGTCATTGGTAGTATTCAAGCAATTGATACCGTAGGGGCTGAGCAACATTTAATACACATTCATATCCAAGATAAATATCAACACTATATTAAGTTAACTAGCCGTTTTTATAATAATTCAGGGCTTAAAGTTAAAGCGAGCCTTTTGGGGATAGATGTTGAAGCGCAATCACTGCAAAGTATTATTACGGGTGGTATTTCAATGATGAATGTTGACAGTTCTGATAATGCTTTAGCAGAAAACGCAGTCATTAATGGCGAAAAATTTACGTTATTTGCTAACCAAAAAATAGCAGAACAACGGGTCAGTTTTACTTTAGTTGCGTCTGCTAATGAAAAAATTAACGCTAGCACACGTGTTTTATATCGTGGCGTAGAAATAGGCGCTATTCACAGTATTGAGGCTGATGGCGATAACAGTAAATTATCGCTTGGCTTATTACCTGAATACGAACATATTTTACGAGAAGGCACCCAATTTTGGTTGGCTAAACCAAGTATTACTTTGTCTGGTGCAGCCGATACTGATGCATTATTTGGTGGCGCTTATATAACGTTTGATTTTAACAGTGAAAGCCAAGTAGCCAAAACTAACTTTTCTTTATTAACGTCACCGCCAGCTAAATCAGCTAGCGCTCCAGGGTTGCAATTAAGTTTGCTCGCCAATAGTGCAACAGTAGCAACAGCGGGAAGTCGTATTAGTTATCGTGGTATTGTTGTTGGGCAAGTAGATAACGTGGTCTTAGACAAAAAAACTGATAAAGTGCATGTGAATGTGACTATTGATGATGAACATAAAACGTTAATACAAGCCTATACTCGGTTCTATAATGCCAGTGGCATAACACTTAGCGGTGGATTAGGAGGTTTTGTTGTGAAAACAGAATCGATAGATGCCATGCTACGCGGTGGAATTAGCTTTTATAATCCAGAAGCTACTGAAAAAAAGCAAGCTCAAGTGAAAGAACTCGATAGCTTTGAGTTATTTGATAATGTTGAACAAGCTGAAAATGCAGGTTTAGCTATCAGTGTTTATTTCAATGACTACACTGGTCTAAAAGTTAATACTCATGTTGTTTATCAAGGTCAAAAAATGGGTTCGATAACACGTTTAATATTTAACCCTGATGAAGTTGGAGTGACTGCTTTAGTATTGTTAAATGATATTGGGGCCAAATTTGCTCAAAAAGGTACTAATTTTTGGGTAGTTGAGCCAGAGATTGGCTTGGTAGGTTCGAAAAATGTTTCATCTTTACTCGATGGTGCGTTTATTTCATTGTTACCAAGTAATCAGCCAAGTAATCAATTAAGTGCACAACAAACAGTATTTGAAGCGCTTGAATTACCTCCTACTGTTAAACAATTACCTTATGGCTTGAATATTAAGCTAGTGACTGAACGCTTAGGGTCAGTACGTATTGGTAATCCTGTGCTATACCGTCAAGTAAAAGTTGGTGTAGTGATTGGTATTGATTTATCACCAACGGCAGATACCGTTGATGTTTATATTAATATTGCCAAGCGTTATGCGCCTTTAGTTAATAGTGGTAGCAAGTTCTGGAATACAAGTGGTATTAATATTGATGCTGGTCTTTTTTCAGGCATTAATATTGATTCAGAGTCTATTGAAACCTTAATTTCTGGTGGTATTGCCTTTGCTAGTCCAGCATTATCAGCAGATGAGCCAGAAAGTGCTCCGTTAGTAAATAGCTTTTTGTTACATCAAACCCTTGATAAAGATTGGTTAGAGTGGCAGCCTAAAATAGCAATAGACCAATAACATTATTGAAACCGTTCTTTACAGGGAATCTGAATTCAGTTTAGTATGTTTAGTTAAAGCAACAAATTCAGTAACTGCCTGTTCTGGATTGCTTGCTTCAGTGATTGCAGTAACTACAGCGATACTATCAACAGTCGTTGCTAGTACTTGAGGTGCTCGTGCTAAATTAATACCGCCTATGGCCACGACGGGAATAGGTGGTGTTTTAGATCTTAATGCTAATAACTGGCGTAAGTTATCTATCCCTTGAATTTGTCCTGTCATATCTTTAGTTTTTGTTGGAAAAATTGCGCCAATAGCTAAATACGAAGGCTGTAACTGTTGTGCGAGTAAAAACTCATAACAGCCATGTGTGCTGATACCAAGCTTAAGCCCTGCCTGTTGAATTTTTTCTAAATCGGCTTTATTTAAATCCTCTTGCCCAATATGAACGCCATAAGCATTATATTTTATAGCCAGTTCCCAATAATCATTAATAAATAGTCGAGTTTTATATTTTTTGGCTACATTAATCGCTTCAATAAGAATTTGTTCAAGCTCGGTTTCATCTAGATTCTTCACTCTTAGTTGAATTATGTTCAACCCTAAAGGTAATAAACGTTTTAACCACGCTATTGAGTCTACTACTGGGTATAACCCGAGCTTCTCACCTTGTAAATTTAGCGATGCAAATGCAGGTAAGTTTTGATGTTGTTGATTGAGTGTATCTACTACCGTTGGAAATAATTCATTTAAACAAACCTGTGACTCCACCTCTGATGGTAATATTGCTGGCCAAGCGAGTTGTTCAAAAGCGCCATAATATTGATGCTGTTGCTCAACGCTAATGTTTTGTGTTGCCGCTAGCCCTTGGTTGATAAATGCTTTAGCTAAGGTAAAAGCGTCTCGCACTAAATATCCTTTTGCTAAACACGATGCTAAGGCGCTTGCGAAACTACAACCACCGCCATGACTATAATGAGTGTTAAGTCGAGGTGAGCTGAGTTGATATTCGATTGGTTGAAAGCATTTATCTTGGTTATCCTGCTTTATTTGATTAAGTTGGTGGTAACAGTAATCAATGCAGTGGTGATTATTTTTACTGTGACCACCTTTAATGATGATGCTTTTGATAGCAAATTCTTGATGAATTTTTTTCGCAAGTTGCTTGACGCTAAGCTGACTTATATTAGGCTTAATTCTGTTAGGTTGAGCTATATTAAGTGAGTTAGTTTCTTTTTCTATCATTGAACTTACAAAAAAATGCGCTTCATTTATATTAGGGGTAAGTACATCAATTTGTTGTAATAATGGAGCTAGGTCAAGCACTGATAATTGACTGAAATTACCACCAACACTGGCTTGTCCTACGGGATCATAAACAGTAATTAATTGGGGAAGCTTTGTTTTTAGTTGTTGTAGTGTCGAAGCTAACCATAAAGCCTGTATATTATCGGCTAGTAAACCAATTTTTATTACTGCCGGCGGCTTGTCCTCAATCAGTGTCGTTACTTGTTGTTGTAAAATATCGACAGCAACAGGGTTAACCGAGATTAGCTGATTTGAATTTTGTACCGTATTGGCGGTAATTAATGTACACACTTCAACACCCAAGCTATGACCCGTTTTTATATCGGCAGCAATACCGGCACCACCAGAGCAATCACTGCCTGAAATACTCCATATTATTGGTTTTTTCTGACTATTATTTATCATTGTTGATGCCAAAATGGCGTATCTAAAGTAGGGGTTGATGGATGAGCGGTCTGTCGTTGTTCCATTATTCCGGCAATGTAACCTTGTTCGCCAGCTTGTAAAGCTTGGCTAAATGCTTTTGCCATAAGAATAGGGTTATCAGCTAAAGCAATTGCACTATTTAATAATACGCCGTCATAGCCCATTTCCATAGCTAAGCAAGCGTCCGAGGGCTTACCTATACCGGCATCTAAAATGAGCGTTGCTTGAGGTAAGCGTAGGCGAATAGTTTCTAAATTATAGGGGTTCATTAAGCCTTTTCCCGTACCAATAGGTGAAGCCCAAGGCATAATCACTTGGCAGCCTAAGTCATACAAGCGCTGACATAAAACTAAGTCATCGGTACAGTAGGGTAGCACTTTAAAACCGTCATTGATAAGCTGTTCAGCGGCGCTGAGTAACTCAATAGGATCAGGCTGTAAATTGTAGTCATCACCGATGACTTCGAGTTTTATCCAGTCCGTTTGAAAAATTTCTTTACTCATTTTAGCGAGGGTAACTGCTTCTTTAGCTGTTCTACAGCCAGCAGTGTTTGGTAATAAGTAACCATCAACTTGTTTTACTATAGACTGTAAATATTGCCATATTTTTTGCCCTGATTGTTCTGCTGGATTTTGTCTCTTCAATGACAAGGTAATAACTTGTGAACCACTGGCAATAATGGCTTGTTTCATAATTTCAGGGGAAGGGTAGAGCGCACTACCAATTAATAATCGACTATCGAGCTTTTGGCCGTAAAGTGTTAATGACATAGCTATTAACCTCCTTGAATGGGTAAAAGTACATCGATACTATCCCCATTAATAACATGAGTATTCTCATAGTCTTCTCGACTAACAAAGTCACCATTAACAGCTACGGCAAAGGTACTTTGTTGTGGCTCTATAAAATATAAGGCTAATGCAGCATTGATTGTTATTTTTGATTCGTGATTAAGTGAATATGATTGGCCATTAATATGTATATTCATGATATTGCCTTTTATGTGTTGTACGGTTGTAGCGTATTTTGCTGCGTAAGTGTTTGTACCGCTAATAAATGCTCATAAGGTAACGTTTGTACTTTACCCGACACTTTGTTGTTTACTACCGCGAGTACTTGTTGCAAAACTACAGGCGAAATTAAAAAGCCGTGGCGGAACAACCCATTTATTTGTATTAACGTGCCTTGTACAATAATTTGAGGCTGGTTATCGCTAAAAGCAGGGCGAGATTGGCTAATATGTTGACGAATGTTAGCTTCAGCAAACCCCGGGTGAACACTATAAGCTGCGCTTAATAATTCCATTGCTGAGCGTACGGTCATATTTCCGCTATCATCACTTTCAATTTCAGTGGCACCAACGACATAAAAACCTTTTTCTTTGGGCGCAATATAAAGTTGATATCGTGGATGCATTAATCGAATAGGACGTGATAAATGGACATCGGGTGCGAATAACTGAAATAGCTCACCACGCACAGAGCGTAAATCAGTTAAGGGAGCACAATGATTATTAGCGCTTTTAATACTAGCGCCAGTCCCTCGGCAATCAAGAACTAAATCAAAGGTTTGGCTTTGTTGTTTAGCACCTTTGGTTGTATAAGAAATAGAGCTTTCGTGGGCAGCCGTTTTTATTTCGGTCACTAATGTTTCACTGAGCCAATCGATACCTTCTTTCTCAAGTTGCTTACGTAAAGCAACGAGTAATCGACGATTACCAATTTGCCCTTCCTGGGGTAGATACAAGCCTTGGTTAAAGCTACGGCCAAGCTCTGGCTCTAACTCAGTTAGTTGGGCACGATTTAATGGATGTTGCTTTTGATCTGGATAATGATGCTGTAAATGGCGAGTAAAACGTAGGTAATCTCCTTTATCTTGTTCGTGACTCACCATAATGGTGCCAGTTTGCTGAAAGAAGGTATGCTCATCTAAGCTTGCAAGTAAGCTTGGCCACAAAGATAATGATTCAAACCCCATGGCGACAATATTCTCTTCACAATGGAGTGATTCACCTAAAGGCGTTAATAAACCTGCTGCCGCATAAGCGGCGCTGTTATGTGCGAGCTTAGTGTCTTTATCAAATAAAGACACCTTAAATTCAGCTTGGCGATGTAAAGATAAGGCGAGTAACCGCCCTATTAACCCCGCACCTACAATGGCAACTTTCATTATTTAACCTCAACTCGGTTTAAGATGTTTTTAACTATCTGAATTACAATGTAATTATATTTAAACTTATACTCTAGCTTGATAGTTTTTCTTAATTCAAGGCAAATTTCGCGTCAATAGCTAGTCTATTGCAAGTAAATTTAACGATGAAGTCAGGAAAAATAGCTGCTAGAGAAGAATTTGTTAAGCCGAGCTGAGGTTATTTAGCACTATGGTAGATTTTACTACCCGTTGCTTTAAATTCAGCGGATTTTTCCGCCATCCCTTTTTCTACATCAGTATGCTCAAGGCTGATTTTTTCGTTATTCGTTTGGGATGAATCTAATACGATAGTTTCATCTAGTAATTGAATTTCAATTTTACGACCTGATTCAAGATCGGCAGCATAGTCACGAACTTCTTGAGAAATTTTCATTGAACAAAACTTGGGACCACACATCGAACAAAAGTGAGCAACTTTCCCCGATTCTTGCGGCAATGTTTCATCGTGGTAAGCTTTGGCTTTTTCAGGATCTAACCCTATATTAAATTGATCGTACCAACGAAACTCAAAGCGGGCCTTGCTCATCGCATTATCGCGAATTTGAGCACCTGGGTGACCTTTGGCTAAATCCCCTGCGTGAGCAGCAATTTTATAGGTGATTAAACCTTCTTTTACATCTTCTTTATTGGGTAAACCCAAATGTTCTTTTGGCGTTACATAACAAAGCATTGCGCAACCGTACCAACCAATATTGGCAGCACCAATACCTGACGTAATGTGGTCATAACCTGGTGCAATATCTGTCGTTAATGGCCCTAACGTATAGAAAGGGGCTTCACCACAGTGCTTAAGTTGCTCATCCATGTTGGCTTTAATCATATGCAGTGGCACATGACCCGGGCCTTCAATAATAGTTTGTACATCATGTTGCCATGCAATTTTTGTTAACTCGCCTAATGTATGTAATTCAGCAAATTGTGCTTCATCGTTAGCGTCTGCAACTGAACCAGGGCGTAAACCATCACCTAATGAAAATGAAACATCATACTGTTTTAAAATTTCACAAATGTCTTCAAAGTGCGTGTATAAAAAGTTTTCTTTGTGATGCGCTAAACACCATTTCGCCATGATTGAACCACCGCGCGAAACAATGCCTGTTACTCGCTTCGCTGTCATAGGTACATAACGCAATAAAACGCCAGCATGAATCGTAAAATAATCGACACCCTGTTCCGCTTGTTCAATTAAGGTATCGCGGAATATTTCCCAGGTTAAATCTTCAGCTACACCATTTACTTTTTCAAGCGCTTGATAAATAGGTACAGTGCCAATTGGCACAGGTGAATTACGTAAAATCCATTCACGGGTTTCATGAATGTTACGACCTGTTGATAAATCCATTACTGTATCTGCACCCCACTTAGTAGACCAAACCAGTTTTTCAACTTCTTCTTCAATAGAAGAGGTGACTGCTGAATTACCAATATTGGCATTAACCTTGATTAAAAAGTTACGACCAATAATCATAGGTTCACATTCAGGATGATTGATATTGACTGGAATAATAGCGCGACCGCGAGCAACTTCGTCACGAACAAATTCAGGGGTGATTTTTTCCGGAATGCTGGCACCAAAAGACTGACCTTTGTGCTGTTGCAATAAAATATTGTCTTTTACGTCTTCACGTTTTAAGTTTTCACGAATGGCGATATATTCCATCTCTGGCGTGATAATACCTTGGCGGGCGTAATGCATTTGCGTTACATTTTTGCCTTGCTTGGCGATACGTTTTGTTGGTAAATGCTTGAAGCGTATATCGTCAACATTTTCGTCATCAAGTCGTGCTTGTGCAAATTTTGAGTGAGTTTCAGTAAATGGCTCTACATCACCACGGGCATCAATCCATGATTCACGTAAACGAGGAATGCCTTTGTGTACATCAATATCGACATTTTCATCGGTATAAAATCCTGATGTATCGTAAACACAAAGCGGTTCATTTTTTTCGTAAACAGGGCTGTCTTTACTACCGTTAACTAAAGTGTCGGTTAGGGTGATTTCACGCATCGCTACTTTGATATCGTGTATTTCACCCTGCACATAAACTTTCTTAGAATTTGGAAAAGATTGGTCTGAAACATTCTTTAAAAATGCTGCTGCCGATTCACGTTTTTCACGTCTGCTTGGTTTGTTTTTTGAGGAGGTGTTTTTTGTGAGTATGTTTTCTGATTGATCGTTCATGGTCGCTACCTATTTTAATACATTAAAAAAGAAGCGGAATGACAACAATAAAGGTGTGTAATGAAGAAAGTTACGTCAAATAGCCGCAACTTTCTCTTGTTCCCTACGCAGATACTAATCTGTTCAGGTATTACGGATCCCGCTTACGCGATCTCAGCCTTTGGCACTCCGACAAGTTTGCGTTATTAGCTATGCTAGTAACGCGGAAAGATTCTAACGCGATGCGAATGTAGTAAGCAAGTAAAAGTTGAAACGCTATTTTAAGTGGTTAATGCTAAAGAAACGAATGAAAAAATAAAGATTACCTTTATATCGGTTAACTTTAATCGCTGTTTTTCAAAGTAAAAGTTAAGTAAACTCTACACGTTAAAAAATTAACATAGTAAGTATTATACAGGAGTACTGCATGGCGTTTGATTATGGTTCCATAGATTTAGGATTAAAAAATCCATTTAAGAAAGAGGGCGTCGCCACTGCTATTCGGGGGATCATTCAAACATTATTAGGGGTATATTTATTAATTACAGCCGCTAGTTTAGTAAAGGAAGATGCCGGCACTGGTTGGATATTGGTGATCTTTGGTTTATTTTTATTACTTGGCGGTCTTCGTGCTACAGGTGGTGGAATTTATGCCACTATGCGATATTTTGTTGGTCGTAATCATCCTACTTCACTAGCGCGAAATTTTAGTAAGTCAGAATTAAGTACTGCCGAAGAAGAAGCAAAATATGTCGCGTACAATGCTAAAGTGTTGGAGGAAATGCTTGTTGGACGTAAAAATAGTACTTTTGTTGAGCCACAAGGGTTTTTAGCTAGGTTATTACATACCTTAATACCCAAGTTATTATTTATGCCTTACCCAATTCGCAACATGTCACAAAAATTGTTTGCTGCTTGGGTTCAAACTATTACCGCATTAATTGCCTATAGCTTTGTTGCTTTCGTCTCTCTGGCTGGTTTTGCGGGCGAAATTGGTGAATTAACTTTTCCAATATATTCAACCTTCTTAATGCTATATTTACTCTTAGTATGGAGAAGTGCAGGCCAACCCATTGCTCGAGATGCTGAAAAAAATATCAATTCTTTAGGGACGGGTAATTTAGTTAAAGTCATTGCTTTGTCGTTATTGTTACCTGTTGTGATTGGTGCCATATTGTCATGGATTCTGGCATCAACAGATATTACTCCTAAGGAAATCAATGACTGGTTGGTTAATTTACCTAGTTTAAATACTGCTTTATATTTCATAGCTTTATTTACTTTAGCAATTGCTTGTACGGCTATCATTTTATTTATGGTACGCAAACGATTAGAGCATGCTAACCCTAAAGCTGAAGTTTCTGAGTTAAGAGAGAATTGGCAAGAATCAGTTCACCCTAATGAAATATTTATTAATTTAGACAATTTAGTGATGGCCAACCGTCGTTATAAAGAAGTGCCGAACCGTGTTTATAAAGAGCTTGATCCACAGCTTGAAGAGCAAGTCGATGGTAAAGGTGGCTTTAAAGGAGAGTTGCTTCAAGAAATTCAGCCTAAAGTTAAAATGATGGACTTAGGGGCTAGTTTTGATCTAGCACGTTTAATCACGTTAATAAGTGGCAATCTTTTATTTATATTGTCAGTGATTATCACTTTTTCATTAGCTTATTCAATTGTTGATGTTTATCAATTTATTAAAGCTGCAGCGATAAACTCTACTAGTGATTTATTGAGTGATGCGTTGTTTACGGATTTTTCTAATTTGTTGATGTCTGCTTTCCAGGTGTTTTTGGTGGGATACCTTATTCGATCGTTTGCTTTATTAATGACGAATGTAGCGCATTTATTTTTTGCCGAAATTCAATTTGAATCGCTATTAGTTTACTTTAAGTGTGAAGGTACTTTTACTGAATCTAAAATAGCGACAGGTACAGGGATTCATGACAGTACTCGTTCTGAAAATACGCTGGTTAGAAGTAGTATTACTCCGTGGATTATTACATCAAGAATAGTATCGACAACTTTTGCTGATACAGGGATGAAAAATTTAGAACATCCAAGAACTATTCTTGAAATGCATAAAAATGACGAAGAATTAGCATCGATTAAAAATGATATTATTTCATTCTTAAAAGATAGAGAATCTATTGCTGCAATTACCAGTGAGCGAGATTTGGGAAATGCTTCACAAATTCATCAACTGAATCAACAAACACGTGCGATGCCAACACAAGAACGCATTGAGCAAGATGAGGAAGCGGCAGGTTATTTAAGACAAGAGGAAAATATGTCTGACGATAACAAATTGTCGTAACTTTTTTTTCATCCTATAAATGCGACAGAATTAAGTGGCATTTATAGGTTCATAGAAGGATAGTCAGTTTAATTTTTTTGCTAGTTGACTGTTTTCTTGCTGGTTTATGACTTTATTCGTTCCCTTCATCGTTACATCCATTAAATATTGTCGATGTGATTAAATAATAGTCGTCGAGTTTTTTTACACACTATCAGTGTTTCGTTAACCTTAATATTGACCTGCAGATAAAGTGATTGTAAATCAACGGCTTGCAATGTTGGCTTGTTTTTTGCTTTAGTGGGTGATGATTTATTATTAACAATAAATATATCAATTGTTTACCCTTTGTTTAATACAATGGACGAAACAAAGTTTACTACTATTATCATTAACGGTAATGAAATAAATAATTTATATCTCAAGGAAATAAAAATGAAAAAAACATTTATCGGCGCAGTATTCTTATTAGCTTCTTCTTCAGCATTTGCAGGCTTAATCACTGAAACAGGTACATTTGGAACACAAGGTAGTTCAACAGATGTACCTTTAGGTACTTTAAGCGAAACAATTTCTATTAATGCTTTTGATACTCAATTAGGTACGCTTACCGGTGTTGATATTACAGTATTTGGTCAAATTGATACCGTAGGTACTTCTACAAACACAGCTACCGCTAATGGTCGTGCTGACGTTGCTATGCATATTCAAAACCCATGGCAGGTAACGACTTTAGCAGCCGATGGTTATGTATTCCAAGCGTCAGCTTTTAATTATTTAACAGATCAGAGCTCAGCAAGCGGTTTTGATATGGCTTCGGGTGATACATTTAACTTTTCATTAACTTCAGGTGAATTGAGCTCTGCATTAACTGGCGTTAATCTTGCTGCCTTCACTACTGGTTTAGCAGTAGATTTTAACTTCTCGGGTCTACCTATCACTGCCTTATCAAACGTTTTAGAATCAGGTACTGGTGATTTCGTAAATAACGTAGCAACAGCATCTTGGGGTAAAGTGGTAGTTAATTACACGTATTCAGATAGCCCTGCTACATCTGTTTCTGAACCAGGTACATTAGCTATATTAGCATTAGGTTTAGTTGGCTTTGCTGCTAGCCGTAAGAAAAAAGCTTCATTATAAGTTTTTTTAGCGAGTTATCGTAACGTTCTATTTTAAATACCTAACCTTAGCAATAAGGTTAGGTATTTCTTTTTAAACTGTTGTGATTTTCGTCATTGCTATTGTTATCGTCTAAAAATGTTATTGTCTAAAAATGTTATTGTCTAAAAATTTTACACGTGTTATTTCTTTTCTTCGTGCTCTTCATCATCAACACATCCAAATTCACATAAACTCATAAAATACTGTAATGACAAAAAATAGCTTAGTTATGCTGATTATACCCGAGCAACATATTCTGGCACTTGCTTAACGTCAGTTGTTAATTAGTCGTTATATTTATCTCTAACGGTTTTCTAAGCGATTAAAGTCTAATAACCCAGCTGAATTAGCTTGATTCTTTTTATACCAAAGGTGTAATTGATCAGCGTATTGCCAAAAGTTAGGATCAGTACGTCGTATAGCAAATTTATCTTTAAGTTGGCTATAATCTTCCTCAGTTTTTATACTTTCCACTGCGCTGACAAATGTAGCCAATTGTTGATCACTTACTTTAAAAAATGCATTAGGGTATGTACCTACTATACCTGCCAGTACTGTTAAATTGTCTTCTGCAGGGATGCGTCGTTCATCTTCGGAAAATAAGTGGGCAACATTGCTATGTGCACTATTATTGATTAACGTGTAAACACTGCTACCATGTTCCCCATTAACCATTAAGTAACTGACTTGTGGTAAAATTGATACTGCTGAACCAGTCATACTATTAAGGCGTTTTAGCTTATATTCATTGGTATTACTATTGTCTGTATTAGCTAAGTTATAAGCATTAATATCACTATTATTAGTATGTTTAGCTACTTTTTCTAATAACTCCTTTTTTGAATCTTTTGTTGTATAACTAATATTAGTTTCTGGTAATTGGTGAAAATTATCGGAAAATATATAATCTTGAATATCTTTTGAGGTATTTCTATACCAATGTTGATGTACTTTTTTACGATCTTTTTTAGGTAAAAAAGCAATGAAATTACTCTCGGCTTCCATACGTAAAAAATCCATATATAAACGTGTTTTTAATTGATGACTTACGTTGCCATAAACATCAAAACCAGCAACCAATAAGTAGTGAATACGCTCTAATATAGGGTAGGTAATAAACCATGCCGTTTTTGGTGTTTGACCAATAAAACCTTTTAAGACTGATGCACTATCAAAATGTCTGAAGATAGTTAAGGTGGCGTTTGGATTACCTTCTCCAGACCAAATCAAATTAAGATCGACATCATTTTTTTTAAAATTAATTGATTTCATATAATCTAGTTTACTTTTTACATAAGCTTTTTCACGATTAGCATACGAGCGCCAATATAATAATGAGAAAGTTTTATCGCTAGTAGCCGCGGGTAATTGAAGTAAATTACTTTTGTTATCAAGGAAGCTGTCTGAATGAAAATCGTTAATATAATCTGGATCAGCAAATAATACCCAAAAATGATCGTCTATTACGTTTAAGGCGACTTGCCCACGACAAACAGGACCTTTAATAAAGTTCATAATAGAGAACTGTGCCTGCTCTAATAAAAATGTGTAACGTGATTTTGTTGGTATATCTCGAAAAGTAATAAAGGGGTTTGACGCATTCTTTAACTGATAGTCAGGTAATTTTGCTACTTGATATTGTGGTGAGATAAACAGTGTATTTAGATAGTTTAATTTATCTAAATCAAAAAGATAAGGCATATGACGTTTAGCAATAATAGTATCGTGTTGTTTAAGTAATCGATAATAAACTTGTTTCGGTATCTGATTATCGGTGTCCTTGGTCACATGTTCATCGTCAGTAAAGGGTGAATCAAAAGGTCTACGAGTATTAATAACGCTAGTAGGTTGCCCAGGAGGTGTACTTGAACGAACGAGCTTAAAATAACTTTGGCTATTTTCTTTAAAATATAGGTTGGCAAGGTATAAATGTTCAAACAAATAACGTGAAACAAGCTGCTGTTTATTATCATTTTGATTTAACCAACTTTCCCATTTATTGATTATGTCTTGCTCTTTTGGGGTTGCCTGCTTTGCTTTTGGTAATTGTGCGCCATTTGCTATCCAAGTTGTTAATTGCTGATGCTGTGTAGTATTTAATGCTGGTAGTCCATAAGGCATACCTGCTAACGGATAGTTATTTTTGTATTGTTCAAATTCTTCTATAGTTGGGCATTGTTGCTCTCTATTTAACGAAACATCAAAACTATTATCTAATAATGTTGTATTTGGTAATGGGTGCTGCTGTTTCAGTTGTAGCATTTGATACATTAAACCGGCGTTGGCATTGGCTATAGGTGTTTGATCACGTTCATTTAATACCGGAAAAAAGCCTTCTTGACGTAAAGAGTTAAGTTGCCCGGTATCGTGAGAGGTTAACGTACTTATGCTATGCGATTTTTTAACTGTAAGTAAGCGCTCACCGTTGTATACCAGTTCTTTGTTTGCTCCGCGCTCTAGGCCCGCGAGATTTTCCATTTTTAGCTGACATGGAGCATCAAAGCAACCATGACAAACTACACATCGGTTTTCGATAATAGGTTTAATGACTTGATTAAAATGTATGCTTTCTTTAGTCGATACCTTCTGAGCTGGTATACGATTTTCTACACTGGCAGCACCGTAAAGGTTGTCGTATTCAATAAAACTGATAGTGGCACAACCGCATAGAACAAAGAGTAAAAATAACCAATGATAAAGACGCATAAAATTCCTCGGCAAGTAGCCGTTTAAGAAAAGCTAATGATTTAGCTATTAAATTTTAAGCGTGGTAACGTCATCTGTAAAGGTGGAATGTTGTTGTGAGATCAGAGGAGAGTATAGTTTAGAGGTTTGAATGCAGGGCAAGATCGTTATAAATTGATACAAACTCAGGAAACAACTATGATGAATAGGCGAATAACGTGAAGGTAATATTTTTAAAAGGAAAGTTATGCACAATCGATTTTTAGTAGGCTTTATATTTTTTTATCTTTTTATAGTTGTTCCCACTACCTTTGCAAATTCAACAAAGTCTGCCAGTACGAAGTTAGATTTTAAAAAATATAGCATTACAGCACCATTTAAGGTCAGTTTACCCATTATTCCATTAGATTTAGTGAATGGAGAATCCTCGTCTGATGAATTAGTCCTTATTGGGGTCGATAAACTGAATCAAACTTGGCTGGCAGTTTATATTTTTAATGATAAGTCTGATGAATTTATCCTGTTAGATAAACTAGTTATTTCAGACGAGTATTTTGCTTTTGATGTCAGTGAAGATAGAAAAGGGCTCTACTTTTTAGCGAAAGATAAGGTAGTTGTACTTACCTATAATAGCGAGCTCAAAGCAGACTCTAATTTGAAATCTGGCTTGTACTTTGAACACAAACAAGAAATTAGCTCTATTTTCTTATTACCTAACTCAAAATTCATTTCTAAGAAAGATTTTATTCAAGATGTTAATAAAGATGGCTATGATGATATCGTTTTACCTGACTTTGGGAAAACAAATTTGTGGTTATTTTCAGAAGATGACGTCGTTCCTGTGTATCAACATTTGGCTATTAAGACACAAATAGAATTAGAAAGAGGTGGGGTGAAATTTACGCCAACAACTTTATTTTTTGCGGATTTTAATCTTGATAATCGTCAAGATGTTGCTTGGATTTCTAAAGGATATATTAATTATTTTAGCCAGAATAATGATGGTAAATTCTCTATAACCGCAGATAAAATTGCTTTAGCCGATACTATCTATGGTGTAAATTGGTGGCATATTAAAGAAGCTGATGGTGAAAACCTCGATCAAAGTAATTTAGTTCATCGTGCTGTTGAGGAAATTAAAGATATAAATGGTGATGGTTTATCTGATGTTGTTGTTCGTTTTACTCAAAGCTCAGGAGTATTAGACAGAACCAATGATTATGAATTTTATTTGGGCTATATAAATCAAGAAAATCAATTAGCATATCCTACAATACCCAATACTGTTATTAAGGCTGAAGGTACATTAACCGATTTGAAAATAATTGATGTTAATAAAGATGAAAAATTTGAAGTGTTAGTTTCTTCATTTGAGCTAAGTGTTAGTAATATTATTGGTGCTTTACTGTCTGGAGGCATAGATCAAAATGTTTTACTATTTGCTTTAGATGATGAAAATCGTTATGAAGAAGACGCACTAATTAGTAAAGAAGTTGAATTAAATTTTAGCTTAACGTCTGGACAGAGTGGTCAACCTATTGTGCGGTTAAGTGATGTAAACGGTGATGGTTTACAAGATTTAGTGTTATCTTCTGGGGAAGACAGATTCGCTATTTTTTTAGGCGATCAAAGTTCAAAATTGTTCGAGCGTAAAAGTAAAAAGTTTAAAGCTGTATTACCTGAAAATGGTGAATTATTTGAACAGTATGATATTAATCATGATGGTAAAGAAGATTTTATTATACGCTATGGACGTTTAGATGATGAAAGTCTGGCTAATAAAGTTACTATACTTATGGTGAAGTAATCTAAGTATAAGAATAAGTACAGCGGTTAGAAATCAGCTATTGAGTAGACTAGCTGTGATTTTTTGTTTCAGTAAAGCTTAATGATTTCATTTGCTTTTTTTAAATCGATAAGTGAAGCCCGCACCTGTATTAATATTATTATCAATTAAAATCTCACCCTTTAATGTTTGAGTAATTAGGTTATAAATTATCGACATTCCTAAGCCGACACCTCCTTCTTGTCGCGCTGTTGTAAAAAAAGGATCAAAGATATGCTTTTTTACTTCGTCAGATAAGCCAATACCATTATCTTGATAATTTACCTCAATGGTGTCATTTTCTTTATTAATATCAATAATAATATGATTGTTTTCTTTATTGTTAAAACCATGGCGAACACTGTTGGTAATTAAGTTAGTTAAGATTTGAGCATGTATACCTGGGTAGGTCGCTATATTAATTTCATCGTCACCCGTTATAGTTAATGTTACTTTTTTGGTTCTTAATATAGAATTTAATGTGCTGATTAATTTGTTGTAATAATGCTTTATATTAATTGTATCGATCTCTAAATGGTGCTGGTCAACTGCCGTTTGTTTAAAGTTCTCAATTAACCTTTTCGCCCGAAATAAATTGTCTTCTTGCATGCTTAAAGCGCTATTAACTGATTCACAGTAATCATTCATATCTTTGATACTTAGGGAATGTTTAGCCACTTTTTCTGATAATTTCTTATGTTTTTCAGCAATAATACTATGTGTGGTGATGGCAATGCCTAACGGGGTATTTACTTCATGAGAAATGCCAGCAACTAAACCACCTAAGGCGGCCATTTTATCTGATTCTACTAATTGTTTTTGTGCGCTTTTAAGCTTATCAACTGTGTTAGATAGCTCTAATGTACGAGATAATATAGTACCTTCTAATTCATCTTCGTAATTTTTTCGTTCTAATTCGGCAGCAATTCGTCCTGAAAACACCTTGAAAAGGGTGAGAACATCTTGTTTCTCTTCTAATGGTTTTTCGTATAAGGAAACAATAATACCAATTGTTCTCTGCTTAGAATTATATAAAGGAGAGCCGATATAGGCTTCTATCTTCATATCTTTTAACAGTTGATCTTGTGGAAATAGTTCACAAACGCCACCCTGATAATAACAAATGGAGTTATCTGCTACATCTGCACAAGGAGTGTTTTTTAACGCATATTCAAAGTTATCTGCTATTTCTCCTTTTGCGACTAACGCAATTGTTCTTGAAGTTGATTTTTCAGTGTCAAGTACAGCAATAAAGGTATAGTCAGCGTTTATTACGTTATGTAAAGCGAGTGTCATTGAATTGAAAAAATCATCACCGTAAGTATTGGATACTGCTTCAATAACGGTACGAATTCTGCTTTCCATAATCTACCTTGGTGATTTTTATTATTATTATTATGGCACAGGATTTTTTTTTGTGCGAATAGGGAAATATTGAATAAGAGTTAGGTGAAAAATTAGCTGAAATTGATACATATTTGGTTTGTTTTTGTAAAGGATATGCGGCCTTGTTATTTTAATGTGAAATAGCTCAATATAAGTGGCGAAACAGCTTTTTTACGCTATTCTATAGCTATAATTTCTTTGTATGTTAAATGATGAAAATTTTAATTAATTTAGTGCATTCAGCTATTATAGTTTTATTATTCTGTTTAAGTTTTACACTGAGTGCTAAACCTAATAGCCAGCCAAAATCTGTGGGATAAGTATCCCTTTGTCTGACAATATAAGTCATCGTTATGAGAAATACCTTTTATTTGCGTATAACCATTTAGGTTATAAAGTTATTTTCGATCAAATACTAATTGGCAGGGCTATAGAGTTAGTCGATGAGGGAAAATTGGATGGCATGATGATTGCCGAAAAAGAAATCGAGCAGACTTTTTTTAATTTATTACGTGTTCCTGTTGTCTTAGCAAAAGGTGCGCTAGTACTTTACTGTAACAAAAAAGTCGTTTGTGAAAAGTCAGCATTTAATGATGTAAACAATATTATTGGGGTAACTTCAGGTAAGTCTATTTCGGCTAATTTTATGGAAACAGTGCAGGCGTCGAGCTATGCAATTAAAAGTGATGAAGACCTAGGCTCTATGTTGATAAAAGGCCGGTTACATTATGTGTTACTTATTGATGAAGTGCAGTTGGGTAATCTCGGTAATTTTGATGAAAGCCAATTTAATACGGCTGTTGTCTACCGCTCTGAAGGCTTTCATTATGTTAACAAGAAACACGAAGATCTGTTACCCGGATTAGTTCAAGGACTTCAGTTGGCAATTGAAAAATATGGGCCTTTAGTTAATCCTAATAAATCATCGCTTATAAAACTTTAAGTATTACCTTTAATTTTATAAACGATTGATATTTTAAATCAATCGTTTATTTTTTATTGGTATAGTAATTAGTTGAGAAATACTTGATAAGCCAGATTTTCTGTCGCTTCTTCAAATTGGTAACCTAAAGCATTCAAGTGCTCAAAGAAGTCATTTTCTTTGTCTGTATCCACATCAAAACCTGCAAGCACCTGCCCAAATGCAGCACCATGGTTGCGATAATGAAATAATGTAATATTCCAATGTTCACCCATGGCATCTAAGAACTTTTCTAATGCACCAGGATGTTCTGGAAACTCAAAACTAAAGATTCGCTCGTTATCATTATCAGCACTACTTTTACCGCCTATCATATAGCGAACATGTAACTTTGCTAATTCATTATCGGTAAAGTCGTTCACTTGATAATTTTCACTTGCCAATTCACCAAGGAGTTGTTGTCGCTCTGTTTCGTTACCGCCTAATCGAACACCCACAAAAACATTCGCATCTTTTTGACCGTTATAGCGGTAATTAAACTCGGTAATTGCTCTATTACCTAGCGTTTGACAAAAACGTTTAAAGCTACCTTTTTCTTCTGGGATAGTAACCGCAAGTACCGCTTCTTTATTTTCACCAAGTTCGCAACGTTCTGAAACATAACGTAAAGTGTGAAAATTCATATTGGCACCGGATAATATGGCCGCCAAGGATTCTTCGCCTTTACTTGTAGCACAGTATTTTTGTAAACCGGCTAAAGAAAGTGCACCAGCGGGCTCGGCAATGACGCGCGTTTGCTCAAAAATATCTTTTATTGAGGCACAAATTTCATCAGTATTAACGGTGATAACACCATCACAGTAGCGTTTAATCAAATTAAAAGTATTTTCACCAATACGTTTAACGGCAACACCATCAGCAAATAAACCTACTTGATCAAGATCTACAGGTGTTCCCGCGCTAAGTGCGGCTTTTAAACAGGCTGAATCTTCGGCTTCAACACCAATGATTTTAGTATTTGGACTCAGTTGTTTTAAATATACCGACATCCCAGCAAGTAAACCGCCACCACCGACAGGTATAAAAACTACGTCTGCATGAGGTAATTGTTGTAATAATTCTTTAGCAACAGTACCTTGACCGGCAATAACGTCGACATCGTCAAAAGGATGAATAATTGTTTTGTTTTCGGCTTTAGCATATTCGACAGAAGCGATTTGTGCTTCGTTAAAGCTATTACCGACTAAACGAACTTCACCACCAAAACGTCTAACATTATCAACTTTAATATCAGGTGTTGTTTTAGGCATAACAATTGTTGCTTTGATACCTAATTTATTTGCTGCTAGGGCTAAGCCTTGAGCATGGTTTCCTGCTGATGCGGCAATAACGCCATGAATACATTGTTCTTCGCTTAAACCAGACAGCTTATTATAAGCGCCGCGTAGCTTGAAAGAATGTACAGGCTGTTGGTCTTCACGTTTTAAGTATATTTGATTATTTAAACGTGCAGATAACTTTGTTAACGGAGTTAACTCTGTTTCTACCGCAACATCGTAAATAGGGGCAAGTAAGATACGTCTTAAATAATCTAGTTGTTCGGCATGCTCTGATAATAGCGCTTGGCTTTGTTTTTCGGTCATTGGATCTATACTTCACTTGCTGAGTTAAGTAAAAAACGCCATAACTAAATATAAGACGTTCTTTACTGTAGTACTTAAAAATTAATCGTTATTTATCTTCTAAACCATCTAAAAGTGCACGGTTACGTACCGCACCTTTATCAGCACTAGTTGCTAACATGGCATAATTTTTCAGGGCGTAGCTGATAGGACGAATACGATCAACAGGCTTCCAAGCGTCTTTACCTTTCGCTTCCATCGCAGCACGACGAGAGTTAAGCTCTTCTTCAGGAACTTGTAAGGTGATTTCACGCGTAGGAATATCAATGTGAATAATGTCGCCTTGCTCAACTAATGCGATAGTACCGCCATCGGCTGCTTCAGGAGACACATGACCGATAGATAAACCTGACGTTCCACCTGAGAAACGGCCATCAGTTAACAATGCACAGGCTTTACCTAAACCCATCGATTTTAAGTAAGTGGTTGGGTAAAGCATTTCCTGCATACCTGGACCGCCTTTAGGGCCTTCGTAGCGAATAACTACAACTTCACCTGCAACAACTTTCTTATCAAGAATTGCAGCTACTGCAGCATCTTGGCTTTCGAAAATGTGTGCAGGACCAGTAAATATTAAATTATCATCACTTACGCCTGCTGTTTTCACTACACAACCGTCTATAGCAATGTTTCCTGAAAGTACGGCTAAGCCGCCTTCTAAAGAAAATGCATTTTCAATACTACGAATACAGCCATTTTCTCTGTCGTCATCTAATGTATCCCAACGACAATCTTGGCTAAAGGCTTTAGTGGTACGAATACCAGCAGGGCCTGCACGATAGAATTTTTTAACATCTTCATCATCAGTAACTTTAATATCGTATTTAGCAATAACATCAGCAAGCGTTGTACCGAAAATATTTGGTACATCAGTATTTAATAAACCAGCACGAGCCAATTCACCTAAAATACCAATTACACCACCAGCGCGATGCACATCTTCCATATGATATTCTGGTGTAGAAGGTGCTACTTTACATAATTGAGGTACGATGCGAGATAGTTTATCCATGTCTTCCATGGTGTAATCTATTTCAGCTTCTTGTGCTGTCGCTAATAAATGTAAGATGGTATTTGTTGATCCACCCATGGCAATATCTAAGCACATAGCATTGTGTAAAGCTTCTTTGCTTGCAATATTACGAGGAAGGGCAGATTCATCGTTATCTTGATAATAACGCTTAGTTAACTCAACAATCTGTTTACCAGCATCTAAGAATAATTGCTCTCTATCAGCATGTGTTGCTAACATTGAGCCATTACCCGGTAAAGCTAAACCTAGTGCTTCTGCTAAACAGTTCATTGAATTTGCGGTAAACATACCAGAACATGAACCACAAGTAGGACAAGCAGAACGTTCAACTTTATCAGAATCTTCATCAGATACCGTTGGATCAGCGCCTTTGATCATCGCATCAACTAAATCAAGTTTGATGATTTGGTCAGAAAGTTTAGTTTTACCTGCTTCCATCGGACCACCTGAAACAAAAATTACAGGGATATTTATACGCATTGCTGCCATTAACATACCCGGAGTAATTTTGTCACAGTTTGAAATACAGACCATGGCATCAGCACAATGTGCGTTAACCATGTATTCAACTGAATCAGCAATAAGATCACGTGATGGTAAGCTGTAAAGCATGCCGCTGTGGCCCATAGCAATGCCATCATCAACAGCAATAGTGTTAAATTCTTTCGCAACACCACCGGCTTCTTCAATTGCGCCAGCAACTAACTGTCCCATGTCTTTTAAGTGAACATGACCAGGTACGAATTGCGTAAATGAGTTAACAACAGCAATAATCGGCTTGCCGAAATCACCATCAGTCATTCCAGTTGCACGCCAAAGCGCACGAGCACCGGCCATATTACGGCCTTGAGTTGAAGTTGCAGATCTTAATTTAGGCATGATGTTATGTTCCGTTTGAAAATAGTGAAGTAAATCTTATTTTGAAAACATATTAAAAGAATAGTGTCAGATAATAGGTTTTTAAAATCGAACTTTTGTACATTACTAACTTTTATTTTTTATATGTGACGGTGCAACTTACAGTCAGTGAATACTGTTGCGGCAAAGGAAATATAGCGCTTATGCTATAAGTGAATCTTCCTATACCGCTACAGCGTAAAATAACAATGAATAATCTTGTTATTAAACTATTTTACTGGGGCTAACCAAGTATCAGGTACTTCAGTTGAACCGTCAAAAATACCAAAGAAGGCTTCTTGAATCGCTTTAGTAATAGGACCACGTAAACCATTACCCACCGGTAAACCGTCTATCGATTTTACTGGTACAACTTCAGTGGCAGTACCACACATAAAGAATTCGTCAGCAAGGTATAATCCTTCACGAGCAATTGACTCTTCGCGAACTTCATAGCCTAATTGTTTGGCTAAATAGAATACCGCATCACGTGTTAAACCTTGTAAAATAGAAGCTGTTCCCGGCGGTGTGTAAATAATATTATTACGGATTAAAAATAAATTTTGTCCAGCACCTTCACTCACCATATTATTTATATCTAAGGCAATACCTTCAGCGTAGCCGTGGCGGGCTGCTTCTGTAGAGATAAGTTGTGAAGAAAGATAATTACCACCGGCTTTGGCGGCCGTAGGCATTGTGTTTGGTGCTAATCTATTCCAGCTAGAAACACCTACTTCAACGCCATTTTCTACAGCATCAGCACCTAAATATGCTTCCCAACTAAATGCTGCAATCATAAGATCGGCTTTTGCATCAATAGGCGGACGAAGACCCATACCAATATCACCCAAAAATGCTAATGGACGAAGGTAGGCCGATTTTAGGTTGTTTTTCGCAACAGCATCTTTACATGCTTGTATCACTTCCTCTTGTGTATAAGGAATATTCATACGATAAATTTTTGCTGAATCAAACAAGCGCTTGATATGCTCTTCTAAGCGGAAAATACATGTACCTTTATGTGTTTCATAAGCACGAATGCCTTCAAAAACCGAAGAGCCGTAATGTAAAGCGTGACTCATTACATGTACGGTGGCATTTTTCCACGGCATAAGCTCACCGTTGAACCAAATTAAATCTGCATTTACTTTTGCCATTATTTTTTCCTATGTTTTCTGTCGTTTTATTTATATTGAAATAAAACGACCTAAATAATAATTAAATTTTTTGTAAGGTAGTGCTTGGCTAACAATAAGTTAAACGCTACAACGTTAAGTGTTAGATAGCTGCGACGCGTTATTGTCTACCTTGACACTCTTGATGTCGACCAGTTTATTAATTTGATCAATTAACAACGTAATAGGGCGATCACTACTCACTAATAATTCAATAGTAGCAATATTATTCGTATTATTAACGCTGGCAGTAATGCCGTCGATTAAAAACCCTCGATAACGAGTAACTTGTAAAATTCGTTCAAGTACAACCTGCTTATCGTCGGTCATGATGATTAGTGTATAATTGTTCATGTTAAGTGCTCTCCATCATTTCGTTGTTAGCACTGTTTGGTGGTACTAAAGGCCATACGTTATCTTTGGCATCAATTTTTACTTGTAAAAAATAAGGACCGTCGTGATCTAGCATTTCTTTTATTGCAGCAGTCACTTCACTTTTTTGCGTGATTTGCTTGGCTTTTATGTCAAAAGCACGAGCTAACATACAAAAATCAGGGTTATCAGCTAAATCAGTTTCACTTAGTCGACCTTCAAAGAATAGGTCTTGCCATTGGCGCACCATACCTAGCTTCGCATTATCGATTAGTAAAACTTTTACTGGGATTTGATAACGCTTAATTGTCGCTAATTCTTGTACATTCATCATGATAGAACCATCCCCAGATACTGTGATAACTGTATCATGAGGACGACTGATTTGTGCACCAATGGCAGCAGGCAAACCAAAGCCCATGGTGCCCATGCTGCCACTAGTTAAGAAGTTACTTGGTTCATCAAAAACCATGTGCTGAGCAGCCCACATTTGATGCTGGCCAACATCTGTTGTAACACAGGTGTTTTTAGGCATTAAATCACTTACTTCTTTTAATACTGCGGGAGCAAAAATACTGTCACCTGGGTGATCGTAACGCCATACACAATCAGCTTTCATTTTTTGAGCTTTTGCTTGCCACTCTTCAATGTTTAGCGTCATAGTTAATAAAGGTAGGTTTTCTTTTAAGTCACCTAGAATAGGGGCGTCAGCCTCTCTACGTTTATTAATTTCAGCAGTATCTATGTCAAAATGAATCACTTTAGCATCAGGTGCAAATTGATCCAGCTTACCCGTTACCCTATCATCAAAACGTGCACCTACAGCAATCAATAAATCACAGTCGTGAACCGCTAAATTAGCTGCTTTCGTACCGTGCATACCTAGCATACCTAAATAGTTTTCATCAGTTGCATCAAGTGCGCCTAAACCTTTTAAGGTTGATACTGAAGGGATGCCTGTTTCACGTGCAAAGTTTCTTACTTCTTCAATGGCGTTTGCCATACCTACGCCGCCGCCAACATATAAAATAGGCTGTTTAGCATGAGTAAGTAAATCGAGTGCTTTACTGACATCAGCAAGTGGTAATTTTACTTTATTTTTAAGTGGTGCTGCCAATTTGAAATTTTGCACTACTGCGGCCATTTGTACGTCTTTAGGAATATCTACAAGTACCGGACCTTGTCTGCCTTCTAGAGCAATTTCAAAGGCTTGATGTAAAACTTTTTCTAAATCATCTACATGGGTAACTTGGAAAGAATGTTTAGTACAAGCGAGTGATAAACCGAAAATATCAGTTTCTTGGAAAGCATCACTACCCATCGCAGCGGTAGGTACTTGACCTGTAATAGCAATCAATGGAATTGAATCTGCAAGCGCATCAGCAAGGCCAGTAATTAGGTTTGTTGCACCTGGTCCAGACGTTGCCATACAAACACCAATTTTACCGGAAGCTCGGGCATAACCAACAGCTGAAAATGCAGCGCCTTGTTCATGTCTACAAAGAAAATGCTGAACATTGCTATCATACAATGCGTCATAAATAGGCATAATAGCGCCGCCCGGATACCCAAAAACATGATTAACGCCATGCTGTTCAAGTACATTAAATAGTAATCCGCCGCCAGTTAACGGTTTGCTGTCAGTCATGATAATTCCAAAGTTGTTTAGTGTTTTAAATTTTTCCCCAAAAACACAAAACCCTCGGTTCTTTCGAAGCGAGGGTTTATGTTTCTGTATTGCTTTTCTTTAGCTCAACGAAAACCCCCGAGATGATTTTACCACCACGACGAGCACGTTTATAATAATGAATAAAAAGTTAAAGTGTTGCATTATTGTCTAGTTTACTTTTCTTTAAGTGAAATATAAAGGATCATTTAGCTAAAAAGTGATGATTTATATTCTTATAGTGAATTTTTATTCACAGTTTTTATCTTCTATTTAAATTAGTACCATAGCTCTAATGTTTGGAGCAAGCTTTTTCTCCCAGTTTTTAGCTCTATCGAAAGAAGTAAAAGTTATATGGAAATTTTGATTTAACATCTTAAGCAACAATATGAGACAAAAACTTTGTGACTAAAAATTAGAATAACAAAGGATACTTTCCTACACTAAACAAGAGGAATCACTAAATGGAATTAATATGTCACTTGCCTGTGTTTATAGTCGTGCTCGTGTTGGTTTAGAATCACCGCTTGTTACCGTTGAAGTTCATCTTGCGAATGGTTTACCTGCTTTTCATATTGTAGGTTTGCCTGAAGCTTCCGTTAAAGAATCAAAAGACCGTGTTCGTAGCGCCATTATTAATTGTGGTTATGAATTTCCTGCAAAAAGAATAACCATTAATCTTGCTCCTGCAGATTTGCCAAAAGAAGGGGGGCGTTTTGATCTACCCATTGCCGTTGGAATATTAGCTGCTTCTGAGCAAATCCCTCAAGTTGACTTAGCACAATATGAATTTGCAGGTGAATTAGCTTTGTCAGGTGAGCTAAGAGCCATTATCGGTGAAATTCCTATGGCGATGGCTTGTTGTCAAAGCAAAAGAACCTTAATTGTTCCAAGGCAGAATAGTGAACAAGCGAGCTGGGTGAAAGAAGCCAAAATTCATGCTGTCGATCATTTAAGTCAACTGTACGCTCACTTTTCAAGACAAATGATATTACCTTTTGTGGAAGAAAAGGAACTCGAACAGTTTACGGATATTAATGAACTAGATATTAGTGACGTTATTGGGCAGCCTCTTGCTAAACGTGCACTAGAGATCGCCGCAAGCGGTAATCACAATTTGCTTTTTATTGGACCACCCGGCACAGGGAAAACTATGTTAGCGAGTAGACTGGCAGGTATTTTACCTCGCATGACTGAGCAAGAAGCGTTAGAAGTAGCGGCTATTCAATCAATAACGAATCAAAGGATTAATGCAAAATCATGGTTAACTCGGCCATTTCGTGCGCCTCACCATACTGCTTCATCGGCAGCTTTAGTGGGTGGTGGTGGTCAGCCTCAACCAGGAGAGATCTCGTTAGCACACAATGGCGTTTTGTTTCTTGATGAGCTCCCAGAATTTGAACGTAAGGTACTTGATGTACTTCGTGAACCGATGGAATCCGGAGAAGTGACTATATCTAGAGCGATGCACAAACAAAGTTTTCCTGCCAGATTCCAGCTTATTGCGGCCATGAACCCAAGCCCAACTGGCTTTTACAATGATAATCGTAGCACTCCCGAACAAGTTTTGCGTTATTTGAATCGTTTGTCTGGACCTTTTTTAGATCGAATTGATATTCAAATAGAAGTTGCGCGTTTACCTCGAGGCACCTGGGCCGGAGATACTGATATGAATGAAACCAATGACATTGTTCAGGCGCGTGTGCAGGCTTGTAGAATGAAACAATTAGCACGGCAGAACAAGGCCAACGCGCATTTAGGCACCAGTGAGTTAAAAAGTTATTGTCACTTATCCGTTGAAAATAATGAATTTCTTGAATTAGCAGTCGAAAAGTTGGGACTTTCTACTAGGGCTCATCATAAGATTTTAAAAATAGCTCGAACCTTGGCAGATATGGCCGATGAGAATGATATTACACATGCACATATTACTGAAGCCTTGTCATATCGAGCTATGGATCGTTTATTACGTCATTTAACTAGTTCGGTATCGTTATGATAACAGGATAGCAATATTTTTCGTTATTCCGTTGGTGACTTAATATAGAATCTCATGAGTTGTGTACTTAGAGTTTGACAAGCCTTTTAACTAATTGACGCAAAGAAAGCTTTAATTAACGGTTGTGATTTCGATTGATTTAAACAACACACGCCGATATCGAATGGTTCTATTTCACCAACATCTGCTAAATATTGAACGCGATCCTTTACTGGACTGTTCTCGACCACTACTTGCGGTACTAAGCCAACGCCACAGCCAAGCGCGACCATACTCACTAAGGCTTCATGACCAGAAACTGTCGCGTAAATATTAGCTTTACCTTGTTGCTTTTTTCTATACCAATATTCAAAACGTTTACGGGCGGTGCCGTGCTCTGGCAGTATAATTGGTACTTCTGACCAAGGTATTGTTTTGTTTTTTTGTTGATCAATCTGTAATAGTTGTAACACCCTACACTGCATTGTTGGTGCAATAACAGCTAACGGAATGGTGGCAAGGTGATGAAAGTAAACACTTCTGGGTAAATGTTCTGGGTAAGCAGCAATGGCAAAGTCGACTGATTTATTTTGTACGAACTCCAAGCCGTCGGCAGCATCGCCGGTTGTTAACATAATTTCAACTAACGGATGCTGGCTTCTGAAACGTTCAAGCAAGGGAGGTAAGTGACTGTAAGCCGCGGTAACCGAGCAGTAAATATGTAACTTTCCGGTTAGTAGCTCTTTTTTTTCATCTAAAGAGTTTTTGAAAAACTGCCATTGTTCCAATTGCTGTTCAGCATAAAGTTTAAATTTTCTACCTGCATCAGTTAACTCGACACTACGATTATCTCTATGGAGTAAATCGCTGTTAACTTCTTGCTCTAGGCGCTGAATCACTCTACTCAAGGTTGAAGGACTGACATGAAATGCCAGTGCTGTTTTACCAAAATGTAATGTTTGGCTCAAATGCACGAACATCGATAATGTTTTTTGTTCCATCATTTTCCCTTAAATAATTAATAACCTTGGCGACCATAAAATACATTGTTGCATAATATGAAACGTATGGATGCAAATATATCATTTTATGCAATGATGTATTTGCGTTATGCTCTATTCAACTTAAAACTATCGCTTAGCAACCTAACGATAGTTGACCATTATTTAGAAATACGAATAGGAAGAATCATGAGCAATTATTTTAATACATTAAGCCTACGTGAAAAACTTGGCCAATTAGGCAAATGTCGTTTTATGAAACGTGAAGAGTTTAGCGATGGCTGTAACTTTATTAAAGATTGGAACATTGTAATCGTTGGTTGTGGTGCTCAAGGTTTAAACCAAGGTTTGAACATGCGTGATTCTGGTTTAAATATTTCTTATGCTTTACGTGATGCAGCAATTGCTACAAAACGTCAATCTTGGCAGTGGGCTACTGAAAATGGTTTTACAGTTGGTACTTATGAAGAATTAATTCCTCAAGCTGATTTAGTATTAAACCTTACGCCTGATAAGCAACATACTGCAGCAGTTACAGCAGTAATGCCTCATATGAAGCAAGGTTCAACGTTAGCTTATTCACATGGCTTCAATATTGTTGAAGAAGGAATGCAAATTCGTTCTGACATTACCGTTGTAATGGTTGCGCCTAAATGTCCTGGTACTGAAGTACGTGAAGAATACAAACGTGGTTTTGGTGTTCCAACACTTATTGCTGTTCATCCAGAAAATGATCCACAAGGTAACGGTTTAGCTATTGCTAAAGCTTATGCAAGTGCTACTGGTGGTGATAGAGCGGGTGTTCTAGAGTCTTCATTTATTGCTGAAGTTAAGTCTGACTTAATGGGTGAGCAAACTATTCTATGTGGTATGTTGCAAACGGCAGCTGTATTAGGCCATAAGCAATTACTTGAGCAAGGTGTTGACGCAGCTTACGCACGTAAATTACTACAGTATGGTTTAGAAACTACCACTGAAGGCTTGAAGCACGGCGGCATCACTAACATGATGGATCGTTTATCAAACCCAGCTAAAATTAAAGCGTTTGATATGTCTGAAGAATTAAAAGTTATCTTACGTCCATTATTTGAAAAACACATGGATGACATCATTGAAGGTCGTTTCTCAGAAACTATGATGGCTGATTGGGCTAATGATGATGTGAACTTATTAACATGGCGCGCAGAAACTGCTGAAACGTCTTTTGAATTAGCACCTGATTGCGATACAGAAATTACTGAACAAGAATATTACGACAAAGGTATCTTTGTTGTAGCAATGATTAAAGCCGGCGTAGAGCTAGCATTTGAAGCAATGGTTGCTGCTGGTATTATTGATGAATCTGCGTATTATGAGTCTTTACATGAAACACCATTAATCGCTAACTGTATTGCACGTAACAAATTATACGAAATGAATGTAGTAATTTCTGATACTGCAGAGTACGGTAACTACTTATTTACTCATGCGGCAGTACCTTTATTAGCTGACTTTACTAGCAACTTAACATTAGAAGAGTTAGGTGGTGGTATTACTGATACATCAAATGGCGTTGATAACGTACGCTTAATTGAAGTGAATGAAGCTATTCGCAGCCATGGTGTTGAAGTGATTGGCAAAAAGCTTCGTGGTTACATGACTGATATGAAGATAATTGCTAGTGCTAAATAAACCTTGCGATTAGTTCTTATCTCTAATTATTAGTGATAAGTAAAAAACGGCATTTGGGCTTATTACTTGAATTCAAGAGTTAGTTCAGTGCCGTTTTTTATTTATAGCCTTTTCATTTTATTTAACAATTAACAAATTTAATAAGGAAGACATTATGTCTGATTTTAAAGAAGTAAGTATTAACAGAGCAGCAAACGTCTATTTCGACGGTAAAGTTGTAAGCCGCACTATCACTTTTAAAGATGATAGTTTTAAAACATTAGGTGTTATGCAAGCGGGTGATTACCGTTTTGATACTAAAGAAGCCGAGTTAATGGAAATTACTGCCGGTGATTGTGAAATTTTACTTGAAGGCGCTACTCAGTGGCAAACAATCAAAGGTGGTGAATCATTTAACGTTGATGCTAATAGCTATTTTGACATAAAAGCAAAAACGATCATTGATTACTGCTGTACTTATATCAGCGAGTAAGTATGAGTCATTATGTTTAATAGCATCGAATTATATCAAGCCATCGTTCTTATTGTCATTGGATTAATGGCTGGTGTTATTAATACACTCGCTGGTGGAGGTTCCAATTTATCTTTACCAGCGTTAATGATGACAGGTTTACCGGCCGATGTTGCGAATGCAACCAATAGAGTTGCTGTATTAATGCAATCTATAACCGCTTCTCGCGGTTTTTATCAACATGATAAAATTGACTCAGCGTCAATTAAAGACAGTTTCCTTCCTTTATTTATCGGCGGCTTAGTTGGCGCAATAACAGCCTCTTACCTTAATGTCGAATTACTGAAGCCTTTATTACTTGGCACCATGATTGTTGTTTCTTTGTGGGTGGTTTTTAAAAGTGACACTAAGATTGAAGGTAATGATAAGCGAAAAAGTTGTTATGACAGTAAATTTGCACTGTTAACTACTTTTGCCGCTGGTTTTTATGGTGGCTTTATACAAGCAGGGGTTGGCTTCGTATTAATTGCTACTTTTGTTGGTGTATTAAACTATGATTTATTACGCGCTAACGCCATGAAGGTTGTTGCTACCGTTATATTTACTAGCATAGCATTGCTCGTTTTTATAGTTCGAGATCAAATTGCTTGGCTCCCTGGTATATTATTAGCTGTAGGCAGTATTGTTGGTGCACAAATCGGAGTTAAATTTGCGATTGAAGTTAAAGCGAAAACATTGAAGATTATGGTTTTAGTGATGACTGTTTTTGCCAGTATAGCAGCATTCATACAATAATATTTGAAGATTTTAACCATAACATGAGCGTTAGATCTACATCATAGGTTAATTATATAGCCTCTATCTACTCTTTTTAACCCCCTTCTTTCAGTAGTTACGCTTAAGTGACTGCTGTTATGAATATTCAAAACTGTCAAAAAAGCTGACAGTGATTCCGCTTGATGTTCTAATGGGGGTTCTGATTTATTTCATTTCAATTTGAATGCTATTAATACTATTGTTGGTAGCGTAAATAATAAAAGGACTACATTTACATGCCTATACTTGAAGAACTACTCACTAATCCTATCATTTGGCTTACCATTGTTATTTTATACACACTGAAAAAAGGGATTTATTTTGTTCCGCAAAACCGTGGTTATGTTATTTACACACTAGGGAAATACAATAAAACGCTTTCAGCGGGATTAAACTTTATTGTTCCTTTCGTACAATCAGTGGCCGCTGATCGTAATTTGAAAGAACAATCATTAGAAATTATTTCACAAGCAGCGATCACGAAAGATAATATCACCTTAGAAATTGATGGTATTTTATTTTTAAAAGTAATAGATGCTGCCGCCGCAACGAACAACATAACTGATTATAAATTATCAGTTACACAACTAGCGATGACAACAATGCGTAATGCTATCGGTTCGATGGAATTAGATGAGTGTTTTCAAAATCGCGATATGATTAATGCACAAATCTTAAATGCGATGACTGAAGCGACAGCACCCTGGGGTGTTATGGTGACTCGTTACGAAATCAAAGATATTATGCCACCACAAACAATCCGTGAAGATATGGAAAAACAAATGACAGCTGAACGTGAAAAACGTTCTGTTATTTTAACTGCCGAAGGGGTGAAAACTGCAGCAATAACTGAAGCAGAAGGGCATAAACAAGCGAGAGTATTAGATGCAGAAGCCGCTAAAGCTGAGCAAGTATTAGCAGCAGAAGCTTCGAAAGAGTCACAAGTTCTTATGGCAACAGGTAAAGCGGAAGCCATTCGTTTAGTTGCAGAAGCTGATGCTAGTGCATTAGAAGTGGTTGGTAGTGCAGCTAATACAGATCAAGGTAAGGCCGCAGTAACTTTAACCTTAGCCCAAGACGCTATCTCTGCCCATCAAGCCATTGCGAGTGAAAGTACAGTAGTACTGACCGACGGTAAAACAGGTGATAATATTGCGAATACGGTTGCACAAGCTATTGCTGTTTCAAGTAGTTTGAAGTTAACGAGTTAGTTATATATTTTAGCCTAACATTGAAAATATTAGGCTTACTCTTTCTATATTAAAGAGGCATTATGGAATATTTTTTAGAAAACCCCGACCACTTATGGTATTTAATTGCGGGTATAAGCTTTGTTATTGAGCTGAGTATTATGGGGCTGAGTGGTCCGTTATTATTTTTCGCTATAGCAAGTTTACTCACTGGTATTCTAGTTAGCATAGGGGTTATTAATGGCTGGCAAAGTGAAGTTTTTAGTGTTGGTTTATTAACAGCATTAATTGCTTTTATTCTGTGGAAGCCATTAAATAGATTTCAAAATACAAAAAGCAAGACCGATAACTCTAGTGATATGATTGGTTTGAAGGTACCTGCAAGTAGTGAAATAAATACTAGTGGCGGTACTATTCGATATTCAGGTATCAACTGGCCGGCACGTTTAGCTGATGAAGCAGATGTTGAATTCATTAGCGAGAAAAGCTTTTGTCAAATTGTTGCTATTACCGGTAATACTATGTTGGTTAAGGCGATATGATTTATCAATAAAGCTTGATATTAACGCTAATAAAAACGACGCATAAGCGTCGTTTTTTTATGTCTAGAATAAAAAATAAAAGGAAATAAAGAGGGCCGAGGCGAATTTAACTCTTTAGAATAAACCTACGCAGATCTCGTTCTTGACGCATGACATGTAAACTTTGTTGCCATCAACTTTATAGAAAATACGACAAGGGTTAACATGAACTTCACGGTAATTTAAGTTAATTAACTCCAGTGGCCTTTTATCTGATGCGAGATGATTTTCTAATCTGGATATAGTATCAAATATTTTTTGAGTCAACATTTTAGCCGCAGGAATATTACTTAAGGTGATATATTCCGCGATACTATTTAAATCATCGAGCGACAGTCCTTGTTAGTTTTAAGCCGGTCCAATACCCGAATAAGGTGTCGGCTTCGCGACACCTATTCTTATTTGTTATATTTTTACTTCGCTAATTTGAATAGGTGTTTTTCCAATAATTTGGCTAGTATTCTTACCTGTTCGTTGATGAATTGCTACAAAATATTCAAGTGGATACTTGATATTAGATAGCTGCTTTTTAGAAGGGGAAAATGTTTTATCTAGTATAGTAGGCCAAGTAATTGATATTTCTCCTTTGTCTTTATTTAACTTACAAGGTGATTGCTTACCTGCTGAAATGGAAGTTGTAGTTCCATCCAAAGCTGAAAACTGTACCGTACACTCGTATAAATCAGCTCCATCGGTATATTCAGATATTTGATAATCAAAAGATAATTTAAGTTTATGTCGCCTTTGCTTTAAATTATAAATTTCATCAACTACAAGGTTTGATATAGATGCTTCTCCCACCTTGAAGTCCGAGTAATTAGTTGATGTGCAACCGGCTAAAGCTAAAAAAGTAATTGAAGTTACAAGTTTTTTCATTTCATTTTCCTTAATGATTAAGTTACGCCTAACGATGTGATAAAAAATAAAAATTTAGTATTTATGCGATGGGGATTTGCTTTTTATAACGTTAGTTACATCAAGCCGATTTAATGGAGTTGCCGATCATTTTTAAACTATCCCAGAATCACTCAGTGTTTACTATTCACTCATTACACCTAATTTTCACATAATAAGCAAACATTGTCACAAGCTAAATAATTTGAGCGATTGTCCCACTTAATTTCATAGATTTAACGGCCCGTAAAATACGAATTTTGAAATATAGGAGGCTGTATTGGTGAAAAAAGAGTTGGTAACTTACTCATATAATTCCTTTGATTTAATCGGGGATATTACAATACTTAATCAGTGTATCTAATGACTCACTTCCATATGATTTAACAACAATATATAAAAGTAATAGTGTTATCAATACCTATTTTTTAACAAGAGTCAAAGCATAATTTGAGTGACTAATTTGAGTGACTGTCCCACTTAATTTACTTAATTCTTTTTCTCGATACTGCCATTTTAGAATTAATTTCATTGGAATCACAGGATTGCGCGATATCCTCAATATTGCCAACTTCTAGCTCAAATGCCTCGTCCCCCTGTGTATCGGTATCTATATATATCCTATATTCACTTTGATGAGAATATTCATCTCTTTTTCTAAACACGACATCTTGTTCACTAAAATGACCATGGAACTCGTCAGGATTATAATATTCAACTAATTTTGCACCACCGCCATTACCGGTGTTTTCCATGGCTGATGTAACACGGCGTAGAAACTCTTTTGGGTTATGAATGACAACCCCAAATTTACCTAATTTCAAACACTCGGAATCTAACGCTAATTGTTCGAGTAGAGCAGTAGATGCACTTTCATTGATATCTTCAATACTCCCTATATGACCAGCATATAGACAGTAAACGTTGTATCTTTTATGAAAATTCATTTGAACCATTATTGGTTCAACAAAATCTTCTCCTTTGATCTCAATATCATTTATTTTCATCAATATTTTGTTTGGTTGAAGCCAGGCTAGAGCACCTTCATGCCGATCACCCCGATTCGCCGTGGCATCTTCTTCTACTTTCTGAAAATAAGAAAGGCGATTCATATACAGTTTTCCACTTAAAAAATCGTCTCTATACCTTTCGTTTTCAAAAATTTTTACGAACATAATAATTTCATTACGCATTCTTATTAACCCCTTATATAACAGTATTTTATGTACGCATTTCAGTAATATTCCTTACATAACTTTTATTTAATTAGTATTAATATCCCATAATTATAGGGTGTTAGGAAATATATATTCTTAACTATTGTGATCACTTGGAGATTACTGAGAAGTCTCGGTAATATGACTGTCTGTTTTGTTGGATAAGATTAATGTGGAATTGATTAGCAAGAATAGTCTTCGTCAAACCATTCCTAACAAAAACGACGCATAAGCGTCGTTTTTTATTGGGAGAATATTTTACTATATATACCCGTAATCAATGAAGATGCAGGTTTTATGTTGGGCTAAAAAGTCAGTTACTGCGTTGTGCTCAATCCCAATAGCAAGCTATTGGTCAATCACACGCCTTGTCTCTAACATTTTATCCTTACCCTAAATTCCAGCACTTTCAATGGTCACGGATATAAGCCGTTGTAGCGTAGGCGAATAACCTATGCACTTATACCAATTTCATTATTTGGTTACTTAAAAACCTTATCCGCCCAACGGGCTAATCCTGACGTTACACTGCCAAAATGGTCACCGACAATAATAGGAATATTGGGCATTTGTTCTTGGATAAATTGACTTAATACAGGTGATTTTGCTGTGCCACCGGTCACAAAAATGACTTCAGGTTGACACTGTGCTTGGTCAACGGCTGACTTCATTAACTCACCAATACTTTCTAATGTGCGATTATTTGCTAAGCGTAAAGTTTCTTTAGTGACTTCAGCATTGAGTCCATCAGTAATATCGTTTAAATTAATCGTTTGTGTATCTTGCTCAGACAAGGCAATTTTAGCTTGCTCAGCCGCATTAACTAACTGATAACTTAGCTTATGATCGTGCACTGTAATTAAGCGTTCAACGATGGCAGTTTCTTTTGCATCACGAGACAACTGAACTAATTCACGTCGGTTTTGCGCACTATAAAAAGCGGTTTGTTCGTTAATATTATTAATGGCTAAGGCTTGGTAAAAACTACTCGTTGGCATAGGCTTGCCTGTTTTTAATAAGCTATTCATGCCCAAGCTCGGCATAATACCTTGCAGTGCTAATTGAATGTCAAAGTCATTACCGGCCACACGTACACCACTATGAGCAAGTAAGTGCTTGGTACGGTCATCATTATTACTTAGTTCTGGTCCCATTAATAACATCGAGCAATCACTAGTTCCGCCACCAATATCTACCACTAATACGCGTGTTTCTTTGGTTAAACTCGCTTCAAATTCAAAGCCTGCAGCAACAGGTTCAAATTGAAATTCGACCTCTTTGAAGCCAATACGTTTAGCCGCATTTGTGAGCACATTAATTGCTTGTCTATTGCTTTCTTCACCATGTAAACCTTGGAAGTTAATAGGGCGACCAATGACAGTTTTTGTTATTTCACGACCCAGCGTTGCTTCCGTTAGGCTCTTAACATTACTCATCATAGCCGCGACAATATCTTCAAATAACTGTATTTGTAATGGTGCAAGACCACTGGCACCAAGGAAAGATTTTGGTGACTTTATGTAATAACCTTCTTCGGGATCTTCTAAATATTTTTCAAGTGCCGATTTACCAAAAACTAAATCTGTGTCTATGCCATCAAAAGCTAACTCTCGAAGTGCTCTTTGGCTTTTCTGTAGCTGAACTTGACGCTCTTTTTGAAAGTTACTTTGTTGCTCACCTTTTAATTGCTGATTTAACCAATGAGTGATGATGTCACGATCGGGAGCGTATAAATTGGATGCTATTGTATTCTTATTTAGTAGAGGAACTATTTGGGGTTGACCATTATCCATAACAGCAACACTACAATTAGATGTGCCGTAATCAAAACCTATCATTTACTACCTACTTAATCTCTACCAAAAACGGCCGCATAGCATACTGAGTTAATGTCTTAGGTACAAGTGCTGTATTAAGTTAAAATAGGTGTGTTAAAAAATAATATTTAAAATATAGGTAGTGATTAATATGAAGTTAAATAAAACGAGTCAAAAAATTGATAATAATATTTGTAAAGCGTTAACGATTGCCTGTGAGTCTTCTTTGCATGAAGTACCAGGATTTGCATGGCTGACTCATAGAGCTAATTACACTAATTTTCCTGCTAGTTTGGTGATTACCTGTGTTTTTGAATTAGAGTCTGAAATTGAAGTAATGAAAGAGCAACAGCAAGATGAATTATTGCGTAATGCAATTTTAAAGCAGTTAGTGAAGGTTGGTGTTGTTTTGAAAAATATTAAACAACAAGTACACTTTGATAGCGAAGAGGCTTGCTTAAAATATCATCAAGGTGAATGGCCAAATAGATTAGCATTACCTAAAACGAAACAAAAACCTAATGCAGCCAGAAGGCCACATTAGGTAATTTTAATGAATCAATAAAGAGATTAATTAGTCTCTAACTTGTCCATCACCATAAACAACAAACTTTTCTGTCGTTAATGATTCAAGCCCCATTGGGCCGTATGCATGAAGTTTACTGGTCGATATACCAATTTCTGAGCCAAGGCCTAATTGGTTACCATCAGAAAATCTAGACGAAGCATTTATCATTACCACAGAAGAGTTTATCTGACGAATAAATCGTTGAGAACGCGAAGTATCTTGCGTTACAATGACTTCAGTATGATCAGAAGTAAACTCATTGATATGAGCCACAGCATCATCATAGCTAGCAACTACTTTTACAGCAATTTCTTGCGCTAAATACTCTGCGTGATAATCATCATTAGTTGCTTGTTCTGCATTATCAAAATAACTAAGACTATTTTCACAAGCGTGAATTTTTACATTGGCAGCATCGGCTAATGCTTTAGCTGCTAATGGTAAAAATTGCTCTGCAATATCACTATGTACTAAAACAGTTTCTAGTGAATTACAGGCACTTGGTCTTTGTGTTTTACCATTAACTAAAATGTTTACTGCTTTAGTTAAGTCGGCATATTTATCAATAAATAAATGACAAACGCCTTTAAAATGCTGAATCACTGGAATACGGCTGTTTTCAGTAACATAACGAATCAAACCTTCGCCACCACGAGGAATAACTAAATCAATGGTTTCACTTTGTTTTAATAATTCTTCAATAACGCTGCGACTCGTATCAGGAATTACGCTAACAATGTTTTTATCAACACCGTGATCGGTTAATACTTTATGTAAACAATTCGCTAATGCCAAATTAGAATGAATAGCTTCTGAGCCACCACGAAGAATAACGCCGTTACCTGACTTAATACAAAGCGCCGCTGCTTCAGCTGTTACATTTGGACGTGCTTCATAAATCATTGCAATAACGCCTAAAGGGATACGCATTTTACCTACTTGCATACCATTTGGACGTAGCGCTAAGTTAGCAATGTCGCCAACTGGATCTGTTAAGGCGACTATTTCGCGAATAGCACTGCTGATATCTTTAATACCTTGGTCAGTTAGTAGTAGTCTATCAAGCATTGCATCAGCTAAGCCTTTTTCTCGACCTGCCTCAATGTCTTTACTATTTTCGCTAATTATTTCAGCGCTATTGGCTTCAATAGCATCGGCTATTGCGTTTAATAATGCATTCTTTTCAAGTGTTGTTAGCTGTGCAGCTACTCTGCTAGCAGCTTTAGCGTTAGCCGCCATTGTTGCCATATTAAATTGGTGCATTTGATTTGTTTCCTTGTTCTTCACTGTTTTTAGGGGCTACTTTAGCAGGCTTAACTTCAACATTTTGTTCAAGTACAACCATGTCATCGCGATGTATAACTACATCACCTTCTTCGTGCCCTAAAATAAGTTTAATTTCATCACTGTGTTTACCTTTGATACGTTTTAACTCTTTATTGCTATATTGCGTAATGCCTTTGGCAATAATGGTTTTAGTTTGTTGATCAACTATATCAACACAATCACCAACATCGAAGGTTCTCGCGACGGATTTTATGCCAATAGGTAATAATGAAGCACCTTTATTGAGTAGTGCGTTAACAGCGCCTTTATCGAGTGTGATTCGACCTTGGCTTTTTACTGTATGTTTAAGCCAATGTTTTTTGGCTCTAATGGTGTTTTTATCAGCAGAGAAGCGTGTGCCCGGATTGATCTGTCTGATTAATGAGCTGAACACTTCACTTTTGGTACCATTAAGAATATAGGTATTAATACCATGTTCAGTCGCTTTTTCAGCGGCTTCTATTTTTGTTTTCATTCCACCTGTAGATAAATGGTTACGGCTAATGCCAGCCATTGCATATATCTCATCGGTAATTTCATCGATGATAGGAATAAGTACTGCGTCATCGTGGACATTAGGATCTTTAGTGAAAACGCCGTCTATGTCACTTAAAATAAATAAGCTATCAGCTTCACAAACTTGTGCCACTAAGGCCGAAAGGTTGTCGTTATCACCAACTTTTAGATCTTCTGTTGTTACTGTATCGTTTTCATTAACGATAGGGATAATGCCGTTTTCTAATTGAATTTGAATGGTATCTCTAATGGAAATATACCGTTCACGATCTTCTAGATCATCTTGCGTGATTAATATTTGGCTGCAAGGAATATCAAAAAAACGTTGCCAGTTCGCCATCATTTTCATTTGGCCAACACTCGACATGGCTTTTTTAACTGATGGAGATAGTTCAGGACTGCCGTGACGAATAACTGTTCTACCAGCGGCAACACCACCAGAAGATACGAGAATCACTTCTTTGCCTTGTTGATGGCATTTAGTGATGAATTGAGCAATGGCTAGAATATATTGCCCACTGCAACCTGTTTTTGATGGTGCTACTAAGGCGCTACCGACTTTAATTACAGCACGATTAAAATTCATTTTTCCTCCTTTTATGATTTTACTATTTACAGTATGATGAAAACGAGGTAGTCATTCAACTTATATAGTAAAAAAGGCACTATAATGTTAGACGTTATTGTGATCCTAAATACTAATAAAGCATATCTTCTTGCTATATCGTAATTAAGAATACAATTTACGGGCAAATCATGATTAAATATAGTTAATTTTTCTTTGGTTAACTGTTTATAATTTTTTAACATGCTAAATATATTACCTGCGCCATTTATTGGTCTACTTTCTTTTATTTTTTATGCCCTTAACACTATTTTTTGGGTTATTCCTATTGTTGTTTTTTCACTATTTAAAGCCTTAATACCGTTAAGTTTTTCTCAAAAGATTTTTAGTTATTTATTAGATTTAATGGCGAGTAATTGGGTTGCTGTTAATACGCTTAACCAAAAGCTATTTACCAGAATGAAACTTCACGTAACTGGTTTAGAAGAATTAAATACTAAAGACTGGTACTTAGTATTGGCTAACCATCAGAGTTGGGTCGATATTATTGTGCTGCAGCGAATACTGCACGGTGAAATACCTTTTTTGAAGTTCTTTTTAAAGAGAGAGCTGCTTTATGTACCTATTTTAGGATTAGCATGGTGGGCGTTAGATTTTCCTTTTATGAAGCGCTATAGCCAGTCATTTTTGAAAAAAAATCCTCACTTACGAGGTAAAGATTTAGATACTACGCGTAAGGCTTGTGAAAAATTTAAGCATAAACCAGTAAGCGTAATGAGTTTTATTGAAGGAACTCGTTTTACTCAAGTTAAACATGATAAACAAAATTCACCTTTTAATCATTTACTTAAACCTAAAGCGGGTGGCGTTGCTTTTGTGCTTGATGCTATGGGCGAGTATTTAACAACAATTGTTGATGTGACTATTTATTACCCAGAAGGTATTCCTAGTTTTTGGGATTTGCTTTGTGGTCGAGTTCATAATGTTCATGTTGAAATTCATACACGTAAAATTGACAGCGAACTGAGTGGTGATTACATGAACGATAGAGCGCATAAAATTGCTTTTCAAAAATGGTTAACACAGTTTTGGTATGAGAAAGATGATAGACTTGAAAAAATGAAAGAAAACTCAACAAAGCATTTAAATTACAAAGGGTAAAGTATGAATGAGTTGCTTGAAAATTGGTTATTAGATCAGGGTATTGCAAACCAATATATTGATATGAGTGTGACGGTTGTCGCTTTATTGATGATTATTTCAGTCGCTTTTTTTTCTTATTACATCGTTAAGTATCAAGTGCTGAATGTTGTCCATAAGTTGATTGTTAAAACAAATAACACTTGGGATGATGCATTGATTGATAATCATGTATTAACACGATTTACGTTATTAATACCCTTTATTATCATTTTATTTTTAACTCCGATTTTTTTCCCTAGTGACTTTTTAATCGCTAACTTATTGATAATTTTTTCAAAAATATTTTTAACGTTTCAAATAGCGCGAAGTATAAGTGCTGTGCTCAATATGAGTAAAATTTTATACGGTGAAACGGCTAAACAAAAATATTTACCCCTAAATGCCATTGTGCAAGTTTTTAAGTTAGCGGTGTATTTAGTTTCAATTATTATTATTATTGCTTTAATTTTAGATCGTTCACCTGTCTATTTACTTAGCGGGTTAGGGGCGTTAACGGCGGTATTGATATTAGTTTTTCAAGATACAATCAAAGGGTTAGTGGCGAGTATTCAAATTTCAGCGAACAGAATGGTAGTCGCAGGCGATTGGATTGAATTACCTAAATATGGTGCTGATGGTGATGTGATTGAAATTGGTTTGAATACAGTCAAAGTGCAAAATTTTGATAAAACGATTACGACAGTACCAACTTATGCTTTGATAAGTGATTCGTTTAAAAACTGGCGTAACATGTACCATACAGGTGCTAGACGTATTAAACGTACATTAATTATAGATATTAGCAGTATTGATTTTTATTCGTTAGAGAAAATAGATTTTTTAGCTAGCACTAGCTTATTAAAAACTTATTTAACCGATAAAAAGCAAAGCCTTGAAGATGAAAATAAAGCGTTGGATCAAGATGGTCGTTTAAATGACATTGATAGCCGACAATTAACTAATATCGGTACGTTTCGCGCTTATATTGAAATGTATTTACATCAAAATACAAATATTCGTAATGACTTAACTTGTATGGTTAGGCAGTTACCAGCGACTGAAAGTGGCTTACCTTTAGAGCTATATTGCTTTGCCAACTCAACTGATTGGAAAGTTTATGAAGGTATTCAAGCGGATGTGTTCGATCATTTATTCGCAATTGCCCCACATTTTGATTTACGTATATTTCAAAACCCTACAGGCCATGATTGGAAAAATGCATTAAATAATAACACCTAACAAGAACGTTATTTTTACCGCGAGCCTTTCTTAATCACGTGGTTAATGCGGCATAATAAGAAAAGGCGGAATAGTGTTACCTATATCCGCCAATCGCCTTTAGATTTTTTAGTCAATTTAGTTTAGATTTTACCTACTAAATCTAGGCTTGGTGTTAAGGTTGCTTCGCCTTGCTCCCATGCTGCAGGACATACTTCGCCATCGTTTTCACGGACATATTGTGCTGCTTTAACATTACGTACCATGTCTTTAGCACTACGACCAATACCACCCGCATGAATGTGTGCTACTTGAATGATGCCATCAGGGTCAGCTAAAAAAGTACCACGATGTGCCATATGGTCTTCTTCAATCATTACGTCAAAACCACGAGTAATGTTACCTGTTTGGTCGCCTAGCATTGGGAATTGAATTTTGCCAATTGCGTCAGACGAGTCGTGCCACGCTTTATGAGAGAAATGTGTGTCAGTTGATACAGCGTATACTTCAACACCTAATTTTTGTAACTCTTCATATTGGTTTGCCATGTCTTCTAATTCAGTAGGACATACAAAAGTAAAGTCTGCTGGGTAAAACAAGAAGATAGACCATTTACCTTTAACGCTGTCAGTTGTTACTTCAACAAACTCGCCGTTGTGAAATGCTTGTGCTGTAAATTCTGGGATTGCTTTGCCTATTTGAGCCATGATGTATTCCTCTTTATATATTTAAATGTTTATTTAATTGTCGTATTAATTATTTAATAAAACGTTAATGAAAGTTTTGCTTCTGAAAGCTTGCTTGCTTTCGATGTATGTATAGTAGAGCTAATTTAATAATTGGTAAATTTGATTAAATTGATTTCTATATTCTAAATAACAGAACGTTAGTTACTTGCATTCTTTATTGGGATCTTAATTATAGCGAAGTGCTTTGAGTAATCGATGTCTTGAGCGCTTACTTCATCGTGTTATTTTGCCGAAGCTTATTGTTAGATAATAGATAATAGATAATAGATAATAGTTAAGGTTAGGCATCAATGTGAGGCCTGTAAATATATGTCAGAGTGGGACAGTAAAAACAAAAAAAGGCTAACACTGAGTATTTTCTACTGAGTATTAGCCTTGGTAAGTGAATTTAAATATTACTGATTTTCAAACTATTTTAGTGAAGCGCAGTAAGGTAGTTCAATTACTTTAAATCGAAGCGATCTAATTGCATTACTTTCGTCCAAGCGTTGATAAAGTCATTAACAAACTTAGTATCAGCATCATCAGAAGCATACACTTCAGCAATGGCTCGTAATTCAGAGCTAGAGCCGAAAATTAAATCGACAGGTGTTGCTTGCCATTTAAATGTACCGGTAGCACGATCATTACCGATATAAATGCCGTTATTTTTTTCGTCTTTACTCCAAACCGTTGACATATCTAATAAGTTAACGAAAAAGTCATTACTTAATACGCCTGGTTTGTCAGTAAAAACACCTAAGCTAGAGCCGTCGTAGTTGGCATTTAATGTACGTAAGCCACCAACAAGCACTGTCATTTCAGGTACATTTAAATCAAGCATATTGGCTCTATCAACAAGCATTTCTGCAGGAGACATGTAGCTATCTTCATTGTAGTAGTTACGGAAGCCATCAGCATTAGGTTTTAAATAATTAAAAGACTGAATATCTGTTTGTGCTTGTGTTGCATCGGCACGACCAGGTACGAAAGGTACTTCAACCTTATATCCACCTTTGCTAGCTGAGTTTTCGATTGCCGCAGCACCACCTAATACAATTAAATCGGCTAGAGATACTTGTTTTGTCGATGATTTCTTATTATATTTAGTTTGAATCGCTTCAATTTTATTTAAGGCTTTCTGTAACGTTTTAGGATTATTTACTGGCCAATTGACTTGAGGCTCAAGCTTAATTCGTGCGCCGTTTGCTCCACCACGCATATCAGTTACACGATGGCTAGAAGCAGAAGCCCATGCTGTTCTAATTAACTCTTCATTACTTAAACCTGAATTAAGTAATTGCACTTTTAGCATTTTTATATCACTACTTGTGATTAACTGATAATCAATTGCAGGGATAGGATCTTGCCATGTAAGTACTTCAGTTGGCACTTCATCACCTAAATATCTTGCTCTTGGCCCCATATCGCGATGAGTTAATTTAAACCAAGCTCTACCAAATGCTTTTTCAAAGTCAACTGGGTTAGCTCTAAAGCGTTCAACAATTTTACGGAATTCTGGATCTTCTTTTAAGGCAAGATCGGTAGTAAACATAATAGGTGCGTGACGTTTATTAGGAATATGTGCATCAGGTACTAAATTCGCAGCGGCTTTATTATCAGGTATCCATTGCGTGGCACCTGTAGGGCTTTTAGTTTGCACCCAATTAAAGTTCATCAGGTTATCTAGATAGTTTGTTGACCACTGTGTTGGTGTAACAGTCCAAGCGCCTTCCAAACCACTGCCACTAGCATCTGCGCCTACACCTGTACCACATTTGTTTTTCCAACCTAAGCCTTGCTCTTCAATTGGAGCAGTAGCAGGCTCAGCACCAATACAATCTTTTGGTTTTTTCGCGCCATGTGCTTTACCAAATGTATGACCACCAGCACTTAGTGCAACAATTTCTTCATCATTCATTGCCATACGGCCGAACGACAAACGTAGATCGTCAGCAGCTAGCAGCGGGTCAGGTTTACCGTGAGGACCTTCAGGGTTTACATAAATTAATCCCATTTCTACCGCGGCTAATGGTCCTTTTAATTGACCTTTTCCATCTCTTCGTTCGTCAGTAAGCATCGTTTTTTCAGGACCCCAATATACTAGGTCTGGTTCCCAATCGTCAGTACGTCCACCAGCATAACCAAAAGGTTTAAAGCCCATAGATTCAAGCGAAACATTACCTGCAAGCACCATTAAATCTGCCCATGATATTTGACGACCGTATTGTTGTTTTACCGGCCATAATAATCTACGGGCCTTGTCTAAATTAACATTGTCAGGCCAGCTATTTAACGGATCGAAACGTTGTTGACCACCAGATGCACCACCACGACCATCATGTACGCGATAAACCCCAGCGCTATGCCAAGCCATGCGAATCATCAGAGGTCCATAATGTCCCCAATCGGCAGGCCACCATGCTTTTGAATCAGTGAGTGTTTTTTGAATATCTTTTTTAAGTTGTTTTATATCTAGTTTTGCAAACTCTTCAGCATAATTATACTGCTCACCATAAGGGTTTGACTCTGCACCGTGCTGGCGAAGTGAGTTTAGGTTTAGTTGCTCTGGCCACCAAAATTGGTTTGTTTTTGCTTCACCATTTGCAAATGCTGTTGATGATAGTGTGATAGTTGATAGTGCTACTGAAATTGCAGCGGCTATCGATAATGTTGCCTTTAACATAATTATTTCTCTTTATTATAATGAACTCTTAAGTAGGTATGTATCATAAAATTAATAACGCCATTTTTATAATTGATTGATTTGAAGATAACGTTCTGTTTTATTGATGACTGTATTTGCCGAACAATAAGTGGGTAATATAGAGATTAGTGGTTGGCAGTGCGTTAATACTACGCAGAGTTTAAAGGGGGCCGTTAGCGTGTTACGAGAAGCATTAATCAATTATTTACAGGCAAAAAAATAGGTGAATTGAATAATTCACCTATTTACGTTAATAATTTACTTTTTATTAGTCAGTTAATTACCTGTATTAGCTTTCTCTAATCATGTAATCAAAGGCTGATAATGACGCTTTAGCCCCTTCGCCCATAGCAATAACAATTTGCTTATAAGGCACAGTAGTCACATCGCCCGCAGCAAAAATACCCGGTGTAGATGTTTGACATCTTTCGTCTATAATTACTTCACCATGCTGAGTACGGTCAACAACACCGTCTAGAAAAGTACTGTTAGGTAATAAACCAATTTGTACAAAAATACCGGCCAGCGGCTGTTGTTTAATATCACCGGTTAATCTATCTTCATAAGCAAGAGCAACCACTTTACCGTCTTCTGCTATCACTTCTTTAGTGGCAGCATTTTTAATGATAGTAATTTTACTGTGTGCTTCAGCTTTTTCTACTAAGACTTTATCGGCTTTTAATTCAGGTAAAAATTCAAATACCGTAACATGATTAACCATACCTGCTAAATCAAGTGCCGCTTCAATACCGGAGTTACCACCACCGACTACTGCAACATCTTTACCTTTGAAAAACGGACCATCACAATGTGGGCAGTAAGCAACACCTGAACCAACATTTTCTTTCTCGCCAGGAACACCTAGTTCACGCCATTTTGCACCGGTAGCAACAATAATAGTTTTCGTTTCAATCACCTCACCACTAGATAGGTGTAATTTATGCGCTGATTTGGTCTTGATATCAGCTTTTTCAATGGTATCTACACGTAAAAACTCTTTGATAGTGACATCGTAATCACTTAAATGCGCATGCATATTACCGGTTAGCTCAGTACCTGTTGTTTTAGGTACTGAAATTAAGTTTTCTATACCTACAGTATCTTTTACTTGACCACCAATTCTGTCGGCAATCATAGTAACGTTTAATCCTTTACGTGCTGCATAAATTGCGGCGGCAACACCAGCAGGACCACCACCAATAACGGTTACATCTTGTAATGGCAATTGTTCAGCATCATCGGCATTAACAATGTAAGGGAAACGTTCAATTAATTTATCGACTAATTGGGCTGTATCTATTTTGCCGTTGGCAAATAATTCACCATTTAAGTAAACGCTAGGTACACCTTGAATATTACGTTCATCAATAAGTTCTTGGAATAAGCCTCCATCAATCATTTCTGAGCTAATATCATCATTTAGCAAAGCAAACTGATTTAGTGATTGCACCACATCAGGACAGTTATGACAGCTTAAAGAAATAAATACTTCAAAGTGTAAATCGCCCTTAATTTTACTCACCATATTACTTAAGGTGTTATCAAGTTTAAGGGCGGTACCTGACGATTGTAAAATAGCTAAAATTAATGAATTAAATTCATGACCACTTGGTATACCTGAAAAGTGAATACCGTTATTTTTGCCATCTACCGACAAGTAAAATGTGATAGGGCTGCGTAAGTTATCATCACGCTCAATTAGACTTAAATTATCTGAGATTGAGCATAATTGTGTTAAAAATTCGACTAATTCTGGACGCTTCGCATGTTCACCAGTTTGTAAAACTAGTGCCACCTTGTTAGTCATATTTTGAGTGTATGTTTTTAGTGCGTTTAAAATATCTGTGCTTAACATAGTATTACCTTATTTAATCTGGTGAAAAAAGGCGGAATAATTTAGCCATTTCCGCCAATAGTTGGAAGATTTCTTTAGTTGATAGAGTTTAAATTTTGCCTACTAAGTCTAGGCTTGGTGTTAAGGTTGCTTCGCCTTGCTCCCAAGCTGCAGGACATACTTCGCCATCGTTTTCACGGACATATTGTGCTGCTTTAACATTACGTACCATGTCTTTAGCACTACGACCAATACCACCTGCATGAATGTGTGCTACTTGAATGATGCCATCAGGGTCAGCTAAAAAAGTACCACGATGTGCCATATGGTCTTCTTCAATCATTACGTCAAAACCACGAGTAATGTTACCTGTTTGGTCGCCTAGCATTGGGAATTGAATTTTGCCAATTGCGTCAGACGAGTCGTGCCACGCTTTATGAGAGAAATGTGTGTCAGTTGATACAGCGTATACTTCAACACCTAATTTTTGTAACTCTTCATATTGGTTTGCCATGTCTTCTAATTCAGTAGGACATACAAAAGTAAAGTCTGCTGGGTAAAACAAGAAGATAGACCATTTACCTTTAACGCTGTCAGTTGTTACTTCAACAAACTCGCCGTTGTGAAATGCTTGTGCTGTAAATTCTGGGATTGCTTTGCCTATTTGAGCCATGATGTATTCCTCTTTATATATTTAAATGTTTATTTAATTGTCGTATTAATTATTTAATAAAACGTTAATGAAAGTTTTGCTTCTGAAAGCTTGCTTGCTTGCTTTCGATGTATGTATAGTAGATTTAATCTTATGATTGGTAAATTTGATTAAATTGATTTTTACATTCTAAAAAATAGAATGTAAATTAATGGCTCTTTTACTAAAATAGACTAGGTTTATATAGGTAATAAAATTTAATCGATAAATAAGACATTCAGTCAATAATAACGAATAGGAATAAAATGATGACGAATAAGAAACTAACAACAGCCGCTGGTTGCCCTGTAGCGCATAACCAAGATGTAATGACTGCTGGGCCAAAAGGGCCGCAACTTTTGCAAGATGTGTGGTTTTTAGAAAAGTTAGCACATTTCGATCGTGAAGTTATACCAGAGAGACGTATGCATGCTAAGGGGTCAGCAGCATTTGGTAAATTTACAGTAACGCATGATATTACTAAATATACACGCGCAAAAATATTTTCTGAAATAGGGAAGGAAACTGAACTATTTACCCGTTTTAGTACCGTTGCTGGCGAACGTGGTGCAGCTGATGCAGAGCGAGATATTCGTGGTTTTGCTGTTAAGTTTTATACCGAAGAAGGTAACTGGGATTTAGTTGGTAATAATACACCGGTATTCTTTTTGCGTGATCCGCTAAAATTCCCTGATTTGAACCATGCCGTTAAACGTGATCCTAAAACCAATATGCGTAGTGCAACCAATAACTGGGATTTTTGGACATCGTTACCTGAAGCGTTACATCAAGTCACTATTGTGATGAGTGATCGCGGCCTACCTGCAAGTTACCGACATATGCATGGTTTTGGTAGTCATACGTTCAGCTTTATTAATGCAGACAATGAACGATTTTGGGTGAAGTTTCATTTAGAAACTCAACAAGGCATTAAAAACTTAACAGATGCAGAAGCTGAAGTACTTGTAGGTCAAGATAGAGAAAGCCATCAAAAAGACTTATTTGAATCGATAGAAAAGCATGACTTTCCTAAGTGGACAATGAAAGTTCAAATTATGCCAGAAGCCGATGCAGCAACAGTACCATATAATCCTTTTGATTTAACAAAGGTTTGGCCTCATAAAGATTATCCTTTAATTGAAGTAGGGGTAATGGAGTTGAATCGTAATCCTGAAAACTATTTTGCTGATGTTGAACAGGCAGCCTTTAATCCTGGAAATATTGTTCCGGGTATCAGCTTCTCTCCAGATAAAATGCTACAAGGGCGATTATTCTCATATGGTGATGCACAACGTTATCGTTTAGGTGTTAACCATAACCATATTCCGGTTAATGCCGCGCGTTGTCCTGTACATAGTTATCATCGAGACGGGCAAATGCGTACCGATGGTAATCATGGCGCTACAGTTGGTTACGAGCCGAATAACCAGGGTGAGTGGGCAGAACAGCCTGATTTTTCAGAGCCACCTTTAGCAATTGATGGCGCTGCAGCTCATTGGGATCATAGAGAAGATGAAGATTACTTCTCACAAGCAGGTGACTTATTCCGTTTAATGAGTCCTGAGCAACAACAAGTTTTATTTAGTAACACGGCTGCTTCGATGGCTGATGTACCAGATGAAATAAAATTACGTCATATTAAGCACTGCAGTGCAGCCGATGTAGATTATGGTAATGGTATTAAAACAGCGTTAGGCTTATAAGTATTAGCTTGCTGCTAAGGCTTATTTAATCGTAACTAACCCCTGTTATTTTAGGGGTAGTTACTATTTCACCTATATTAACGTGACAATATATTGAATTATTAATTAGAATGTCGTTGACGTTCAATACAACTGATTATAGAGACGAATGATTTCATTAAAACAATTACATTATGCATTAGCGGTTGAAAAAACATTACATTTTAAAAAAGCGGCCGAAGCTTGCAATGTGTCACAGTCAGCATTAAGTACCGCAATTAATGAACTTGAAAAGCAATTAGGGGTTACTCTTTTTGAGCGTAATAACAAGCAAGTGTTAGTGACAAATAAAGGACAGTTGATTTTAGCTAAGGCTAAGCAAGTTAAGCTGGAAGTGGATGAACTTTTACAAATTGCCAATGCGAACCTTCAGCCATTTTCTAATGGGATGACTATTGGTGTAATTCCGACTATTGGTCCTTATTTATTACCTAAAGTTTTACCTGATTTACGTAAGCAATATCCAGACTTTAAATTAAAAATCATCGAAGAACAGTCGCATGTGTTAGTTGATATGGTACGAAGCGGTGATATTGATGCTGCTATATTAGCGCTACCTTATGCTATTGATGGCTTGATGCAGTTTGAATTTTGGCAAGAAGATTTCTATTGGGTGAGTCATAAAGATGAATGCCCGAGTCAAATGAAAGAAATTACCAGTGAACAATTAAGTGCTGAAAAATTAATGTTGTTAAAGGAAGGGCATTGCTTAAAAGATCATGCCTTGGCCGCCTGTAGTTTACAAAATAACAAACAAGAATCAGATTTCGACTCAGCGAGTTTGCATACCCTTATTCAAATGGTTGCGGGTAAGCTTGGAACAACACTTGTGCCACAGATGGCGCTTGATCAGTTAATTTATAGTGAATCTGAGCTACGTGCTATTCATTTAAACGAGCCTGGTCCACACCGTAAAATATCATTAATCATTAGACCTAACTATGTAAGAACAGATGAAATAACCCTACTAAAAGATATTTTTAAGGCGCAGTTAACAAAGAAGGTCTCGGCTAAGGATAGTTGACTTCAAGGATGATCATCGAATAAATAGAACATAGTCCTCAATTTATTCGTATTTACTGAATTAATATATTTAGTCATTATAGTTACCACACAAACAAGAGGTAACTATTATGAAAAATATTATTCACAATTTAAAAGCTATATTAGGCACTAATGCTCGTAAAAATGCACGAGTTGACTGTAATTATTCAAATAATTATTATGGAGATCAAGTGTGTCAATGTAAATGATTTAACCTGAATAGCGGCCAGAGCCAGTTTACATTATTAGCCTAATTTAATAAGCGTATTTAGCGTCGGCTTTGCTTGCTAACTGGCTGCGAAGTTCATCTTGATATGAAAATGTATCGAAGCCATTATCAAATGCTTTTGCCGTTGGCCCGTATGAACTATCTAAAAGTGCTTTTACATCAACAATGTTTTTAAAGTTTTCTTGGGTAACATCATATTTTCCCCAATATTTTCCTTTTCCATCATATCCACGGTCATAGTCTTGACCTTTTATTAGAATGTCAGGTAACTCTTTCGCTAACGCTACTATAGTTTCGTTAGCATTTAATTTGCCCTCAAGATAGCTTTTTTCATCTTCAGTAATATTACCTGAAACAACTAATTTATCATTATTATCAATAGAAAATCCCCAACTTTTTTGCGCTAACGATGGAGATGATAATTCTAAATCATGCATAAAACTTTCGTATTCAGGCCTTATTTGAGCAAGCTTCATTGGTAGTTCGCCAAAATCTATCGTCTGTTCCATTTTAACTAAAAGTTTAGATTCAGATTTATGCGCTGAGATACTTAGAGGTTTATCGTAAGTGTTTGTTGTTTATTAATATCTGTAATTAACTCGCTATCAGACAATTCACCTACTATAGTCGGCTCTACTATAGTCGCTTCTACATTATTTTTAAGTTGTTTTGTTACCGTATCGGTTAAAATATCGTGAGTTATTTTCATAGTTAATTCCATTTATAATGAATAGTAGTTTAATGTATTTATCGGTAAAATTAATAAAAACTTGAGCATTTTTTATTAATTTCACCTTATTCATATATAAATTATTTAGCACAACTGCTTGTATTATAATCGTTATTTATTGTAATTTTGGTATTAACTACTTATCCTGATAATTTTTAACTAGGTGAAGCTTGAATCTATTAGATTTTGTTTAACTCAATTATCTTTGTCTGATAACGCCTTCTTGCATAGTAGAAGCGACAAGCTCGCCTTTACGGTTATATATTTGTCCACGCACTAAACCGCGTCCGTTGCTAGCTGAAGGGCTATCGATACAATATAACAACCAATCATCAAAACGGAACGGACGATGAAACCACATAGCATGGTCGACGGTAGCTATTTGGAAGTTAGGGCTAAAATGACTCGCACCGTGTGGCATTAAAGAGGCGGGTAAAAATTGAAAATCTGAAGCATAAGCAAGCATGCAGCTATGATGGCGTAAATCATCAGGGAGAGTACCATTGGTTTTTAACCAGGTTTGACATGTAGAATCAGTTTTTTCAGGTTTAAGCCAATTATATTGTTGCACTGGGCGTATTTCTATCGGCATTTCTGCTAGTAACTTGTCACGCATTGGCTGCGGAAAGGCATCTTTATGCTTGATAATAAAATCACTATAAGATGCCAAACCATCAGGTCCTGGAACTGTTGGCATACTATCTTGATGGTCAAAACCTTGTTCAAATTTTTGAAAAGAAGCTGTCATGTAAAAGATAGCTTTACCATTTTGGATCGCTTTTACTCGACGAGTGCTAAAACTATTCCCGTTACGAATATCTTCTACTTCATAAACAACAGGTTTTGAAGCGTCACCGGCAAGTAAGAAATAAGAGTGGAGTGAATGTATGAAACGATCTTCATCAATAGTTGCTTGGGCAGCTGATAGTGCTTGTCCCATTACTTGACCACCAAATAAGGCTCTAAAGCCTAAATCTTGGCTTTGACCTCGGTATATTCCTTTCTCAATGACTTCTAATTTTAGTAAAGCTAGTAATTCTTTTAAAACAGAACTCATGTCTTAATACCCAATGTGTTGATAGTGTGGTGAGCTTATTAAACATCTTGGTTATAAGCTCGTTATGATTATGCATTTTAGTTATATTAGCAGTTTTTTCTATTGTATAAGTATTGATCTATAAAAAAATTAAGATATTTTTTGTCTTAGTAATGCAGTTTAATTCTGATGAGAGCTTAACGGTTAATTTAATATTATTATCGTTTTTGATTGAGTATAGATTCTGGATACTAAGCTTACATTTAAAGCATTTTTGTTGGTTCAGTTAATTGCGCTAGAAAAATGTAGGGATCAATATCTTGAAAATTTGGGCTGTCGAAAGAATAAGTTATCATAACTGAAAAATCCCCTAAATTAGCAAAGAAGCGTAATTTTAACGCTGACACTATAGTCTCCATAATTACCATTACTTCGTCTTTATTTTGGTGTGGGAAAATTAATAAGTATTCTCCTTCGTGAATCAGGCCGGCATTTTCAAATTCATTAATGTGTTTAGTGATAACACTCGCTATTTCATGGTTCACTTCAGCCACTATTTTTTTGTTAAATTGGCGCGTTAATTCTTGCCAATTATTAATAGAAATATAGCCTAAGGTTAATGGATAGGAATACTTTCTAGCCATGTTAAAACTCTTTTGATAAATATACTTTGTATGCCTTGGTGTGGTAATTATTTCGTTTGATTTTTCTACTGTCTCGTCATCTTTAAGTTTTTTTATTAAACGATGTTTTAACCATAAATATATGACTAAGCAAAACAGTAGTATAATTATGCTAGATAATACAAATATCAGAATATGTTGTTGAATATAATTAAAAAGAGAAGGAGGCGCTAGTTCACTTTCATCTGAGAGGTCTTCAGCTTGTTGTTGTATTTTTTTGTCCGCAGAATCATTTTCTAGTTCAAGATTATTGTTAATAATTTTTTTATTTGATAGTTGAATATTTGCCGGTGCTATTTGTTGCTTTAAGGCATTGCTATATTTTTCTTGCCAAAAGTAAGCTAACGCCATGTTTTTATTATCATGATAAAAATCAGCAAGTAACGAGTATAAAATATTAAAATCATTGGTTAGTTCAATGCTTATTAACATTTGCTCTGCTTCTAATAATAAATCACTCGTGGTTTGTGTTTTATTTATTAATTTATTAAGTATTACCAATGAGGTGATGGTTTCTAAATAAGGTTTAGTTAAGTTATATTGATAAAAGAGCGCTTTTGCAGCGAGTGTTTCACTTTGTGATTTAGCGTAATACTTTTGTTGCAATAGGGTTAGTCCTAACCCTTGCTTAGCATAGGCTGAATATGCATTTCCTGGTTTTTTTTCTGCATATCTTTCAGCTTCCCAATAGGCATTGTAAGCATCGTTAAATTGATTTAAGCGATAATATGCATTTCCTAAATGGTAATAAGTGTGTTCAATATTTTCTAATTTATTCAAACTAAAACGTAACTTTAATATATTAAGGTATATTGTGAGTGCTTCAGAGGAATTTCCTAAATGAAAATTTGCATTAGCTAGACTAGTTAATAACGTTATATTTTTGGTAATGCTTGGATTTTTCTTGAAAATATATTCAACTTTTCCGAGATCCATTAACGCCTTATTATATTGATTTGATAAGGAAAATGCAGTGCTCCGATAACTTAAAGCAAGTAATAAGCATTTGATATCTTTTGTTTGTTGTGACAAATATACTGCTTGTTTAGACTCTATTAGCAGTTGTTTGTAATTTTTTGTATCTAAAATAATGCTTACTATTTTTATTTGTAATAGTAGCTTTATTTTACTGTCTTTAGCGCTTGCTAAGCCATCTTGGGCAAATTGATAGGCGTTTTCAAGGTCTCCTGCATTGCTTGCTACATTGGCAAGTAATAAATAAGTTTTAGCAATGGTGGCTTTTGGGTATTGTTCTCTATTAAGTATGATTTCATTACTTAACTTTATAACTTCGTTGTAATCGAGTTTTTCAGTATCTTGTTGAAAAAGAAGCGCTACTTGGTTAATCATTTGCTCTTTGGCTGAAAATGTATTTTCGGCAGATAATGCATTGAAATTTAGCGTTAATAGAAAAAATAATAACATTAGAGTTCTTAACGTAAATTTTATTTTAATAATTAACATGAATAAAAACACAGTGTTAGCAAAGTAATGGTTGTCATTTTAACGTGATTAGTTATGCTTTGTCTGTTTTTTGTTTATAACCAAAAACAGTACTTATAATGCAATTGAGCTTCTAAAGCTCAACAAACGCAAATTTAGCGAAAGCTAGAGACGCAAAGTAACTGCCCTAAAGGGAAACCTATGACCGCGGGATTGCCAAATTTAGATGTAGTGGGGGCTCTTCTATTTTTGAACAGTCTACTGTTATTCCGCCGGTTTACTTTGCCTGGCTTCTTTGTTTCTCATTATTTAATCTATACTAATTACTTCTTTGCTCAATTATATATTTATCAATAACTTTTTCTAACATGCTTAACGGCATCGAACCATTCTTTAAAATTTGATCATGAAAATCACGTAGATCAAACTTTTCTCCTAAGATGTCTTCTGCACTTTTTCGTAAACGCTTTATTGTTAATTCACCAATTTTGTAAGATAACGCCTGCCCAGGCCATGAGATATATCGGTCTATTTCGGTTTGTACGTTGTGTAACGAGAGCGCGGTGTTATTAGCAAGGTAATCTATAGCTTGTTGTCTAGTCCAACCTTGTGCATGCATACCGGTATCAACTACAAGACGGCAAGCCCGCCACATTTCGTAGGTTAAACGTCCAAAATCTTGATAAGGGGTTTCATATATTCCTGCTTCTATCCCAAGGAACTCTGAATATAAGCCCCAGCCTTCACCAAAAGCAGATATATAGGTGCGATTTCTGAACTGAGGAACATTTTGCATTTCTTTAGCAATAGAGCCTTGTAGGTGATGCCCAGGTACAGCTTCATGTAAAGTTAGTGCAGGTAATGCATATAATGGACGTCGGTCTAATCGATACGTATTCACCCAATAGTTACCTGCTTGATCATCACGAGAGGGCCCAGAGTAACGCCCTGTCGTGTATTTTGGTGCAATATTTTCGGGTACTTGAATGACACCGTAAGGTGTTCTTGGTAATGTTTTAAATAATGAAGGAAGCTTTGCGTCCATCCTTTTAGCAATGTATGAAGCTTCTTTTAATAAGTCTAGCGGAGTCTTCGCGTAGAACTGTTCATCAGTGCGTAAAAAGTTAATAAATGCTTTGAAATCCCCGTTAAAACCAATTTTTGTTATTATTTCATCCATTTCAGCGCGTATACGTTTGACTTCAGCTAAGCCTTTTTGATGAACCTGTTCAGCAGTAATACTAATAGTGGTGTAATGCTCAACGCGGTTTTGATAATAATTTTTACCATTAGGCAGCGAGGTTGCTGCAATGTTATCTCTTGCATTGGGTTGGTAACTATTGACCATAAAGTCATAGTATTTTTGGTAAGCAGGCATCACTTGTTCAGCCAGAATTTTTTTTGCTTCCTTTTGAAGGGTATTTTGCATTTCTGGGGAGATATAAGCCGACATTTTTTTAAAAGGTTTATAATAGCTACTCTCGGAAGTATCTTCTTTTATAAACGCTAATATTGATTGCTCAAAGCCTTTTAAGACAATTTTAGGCTGGGTGATTTTTTCATTTATTCCTCGGTTCATCCAGAATATTTGTTGCTCAAAGTAGTGTGGAATAGCACGTAATCTTGATAAATAATCCTGATAATCTTGCTCACTTTTTAGATTAACTTGTTGGCTAATATTCGCAATCCACACATGAAATCCAGATTCTGCTGTAAGCGGCATGTAGTGTTCTTTATTAATGTAGCTATCGAGCTTATTTTTTAGCACATAAGATAAAACCGCATGGTTAATTTGATTGTCTAAACTAAGTTTATTTACGTCAATATTAATAATTTTATTGTATATATTTTGACGCTTTATATTCTCTTGTGCTAAAAACGCGGGTGACAAATTTGGTAACTTTGCGTTATTTTCACCTGCTTGAGGTTCGTTAAAAGGGCTGCTTTTTTGATAAAATTGTTGATACGTTTGTACTAACTGTAGCAGTTGTTGATCACTGGTAGTCATTTCTACATGATTTTGAATAGGTGCTATGTGGCTACAACTCAGTAATAGAAGTAAAAAAAGCAAGGTAAATAGATTTTTCATTATGATCAACTCAATTAAAAATACGATGTACAGTAGCTGTATTCTAACTGAAATTAATAATAAATTTAGTAGATATTTAAGTATAAATACTTCAAAATAAATTTACTTTAATTGAAATAACTTTTTGTTTAATGAGCAATTTGTTAGTTTAGTTGGTATAACAGATGCGCTAGGCTTAAATTAGTAGTTTCATAGAGGTAAACCGTTGAAATATCATGACTCCATAATGCAAGCAAACACAACTATGTCGCAGGCAGTTATTCAACTGAACCAGTGGGATTTACCTGTGAACCCGGTCAACTATGCTGTTAGCTACGAGTACTGTAAAAATAATAATCAATTGCTTATCGCTAACATCAAACACTTACGTTTATCTGGAAAAGTGTTAGATAACTTTTTTATGGAGCAACTGTTTAAAGACTATTTACTTGAACAAAGTAAATTTCGTGATGAAATCATTTCAGACCTATCACATCTCTTTACTGAAATTAATTCAAGTTGCGAAAAGTCCATCACTGGATCACAGCGTTTTATTGAAGAACTTGACGATAGTATTCCTGCATTAATGTCGAGTAATAAAAATAGTGTGAGGTTGGCAATTGCTAAGCTTCATCAAGCATCAATCACCTTCAAAAATCAGCAAAAAAATTTAGTAGAACAAGTTGAAATATCTAAATTAAAAACACAAAAATTAGAAGCTGAACTTGAAGAAGTTCGTCGAGAAATATACCTAGATCCCGTAACAGGATTACATAACAAAAAAGCGATGTCTAAGCACGTTGATACTTGGTTAAGCGAAGATGCCAACAGAAAAATTGCCGCTATTGTGATTAGTGTTGATCATTTTAAAATATTTAGTGATCGATTTGGTGCTTTAATTGGTGATGTTATTCTGTCAAAAATAGCGAAAAAAGTCGCTAGTTATGTTGATGTTAGTGGTTTACCTGTTCGCTCTGCCACCGACGAGTTTATTCTTTTAATGCCCGATGTCGATGGTAGTATAGCAAGTGAAGTGGCAGAAAAAATAAAACAAGGAGTTGATAAGCTTCGCTTTATTAGTATTCAATCAGGTATTCGATTGCCAAAGATGAGTATTTCATGCGGTATTACTGAAATGAGAAATCAAGAATCTTTATCCCATCTTATCAATAGAGGCCGTAAAAATATAACCACGCAAAATAATTGCTAGTTGTTATTATTTATCTAATAAATTTGCCAGCTCTTGCAGATTATTCTCAGAAAAAACCTGAATACCTTCTTGAGTCAGTATTTTACTGGTTACTCCTTGTCCTGATATTTTTTTATTTGAAAATGAACCGTCATAAATAAGTGTGCTACCACAAGATGGGCTAGATTCTTTCAGGATCGCAAATCGAATATTGTGTTGTCGGCATAATGTTAATGCCAGCTTTGCACCAAGGTTGAACTCCTTAGTAACATCCGTCCCTGAAACTGTAATAATTTGATCACTATTGGGCTGTTGTTCTGCTGGCTCTCTAGGAACAGACAAACCACCTGAAACTTCAGGGCAAATCGCAATCAATCTATTTTGTTTTTGCCATAGTGCTAGCAGTGAATATTCTAATTGTATAATTTCACTATTATAGCGAACCTTATCACCTAAAAAGCACCGGCTAATTAATATATGATCAAACATGGTTTGTTAAGACACTATGTAATGGTTGAATTTGTGCAGAACTTATTTCATTGTGGGCGCTAAACCAGCATGATTGGCTGTAATAATCAAAATTTAATATAAGTTCAGCGCTTGACCACAAGAAACGAATATTTTCTCTGTCTGCGCCTATGGTTGCTTCCTTTATGGAATGGTCTGGTATTTTACTTAATAATAATTGACTAAGCGTTACAATATCTTCTTGAAACCAAGTTTTTTCAAATAAAACACTTATTTGTTCATCAATTAATTCAATTGATTTTATTTTTAGCTGTGTCATTAAGTTCTCATAGAATGAAATAAAGTTAATTTATTTAGGTGGTTATAACTTATCTACGTATTATAAAGCAGCAGATATAACCGTCGACCTTTGATATTGATTATATGATTAAACCAAAAAAACAACGACATAATAGCTTATTTTATTTATACTGAATCCAGAATATAAATTTAATATTTAAAGAGAGAGTATTACTATGAAAAAACTTATCCTCGCACTTTCTACTACTGTATTGATGGCATCTCCTGTTTTTGCTGGTGATGCGGCTGCTGGTAAAGGTAAATCAATGATGTGTGCTGCATGTCATGGTGCTGAAGGTGTTTCAGCTATTCCTATTTACCCTAACCTTGCTGGGCAAAAAGAAGCGTACCTTGCAAAGCAACTAAAAGCTTTTAAATCAGGCACGCGTGATGATCCTACAATGAAAGGTATGTCTGCTGCATTAAGCGATGAAGATATAGCTGATTTAGCTGCTTATTATGCTAGCTTAAAATAAAATATTCTATTAGATACAACCTGTCCTTAGTATATTAAAAAGCGCTTTTGAGCGCTTTTTCTGATCTTAAAACATGATGATAGGTACTGTACAAGCTTAATTAAACCGAGTTCAGGTTAACTAGGTTAAATTCGGGAAGCTAAGTGTTTTCTTTAATGAGCTCAATAAAGGCTTTACCGTATCGTGACAATTTGACATCACCAATACCGCTAATGGTTAGCATTTGTGTGGACGTTGTTGGTTTTGCTCTTGCTAATTCCGACAATGTTGCATCATTAAACACAATGAAAGGTGCAATGTTTTCACTATCGGCGATACTTTTTCTAAGTTCACGTAATTTACTGAACAACGCTTTATCATAAGGTTGAGTCTGATTTTTACTTTGCCAGTAACTGGCTTTTTGTAAGCGAGGACTCGCGAGCATTAATGGCTCTGTTGCCTTAAGTACGCTTCTTGATGCTTCGGTTAAACAAAGGGCTGATTGTTGCTCTATATCTTGTTGTAGATAGCCTAAGTGGATTAACTGGCCAATAATTGCAAACCAATAACCGGGTGACTTACCACTACCAATACCAAATGTTGATACTTTATCGTGTTCTTGGGTTAATACTTTACTATTCTTTTCACCGCGTAGTACATCAACTACATGGTTGATATCACCTTGCTGCTTAATACGAAAAACACAAGACAATACCTTTTGAGAGGCTTCCGTTGCATCGAATTGGCTAGGTGGATCTAAGCAAATATCACAATTACCACAGCCTTGTTGTGTATATTCAGCAAAATAGTTTAGTACAACTTGTCTGCGGCAAGTTTGCGCTTCTATAAAAGCATTCATCGCTCCAAAACGTTGCATTTCTACATTAACGCGTTGAGAGTTATCACCTTCGCTAATACGTTTTTTAATACGACTTATATCTTTATCGGCCACTAAAAATAATGCTTCAGCAGGTAAGCCATCACGGCCTGCTCGGCCTATTTCTTGATAGTATGACTCTAATGTACGTGGTGGTTCAAAATGAATAACATAGCGCACATTAGGTTTATTAATCCCTAAACCAAAAGCAACGGTAGCAATAACTATTTGAATGTTGTCTTTAGTAAAGCCTTCCTGCACAAGTGCTCTAATGTCAGTTTCTAATCCGGCATGATAGGCCGCACAATTAATACCACAAGCAGCTAAATATTTTGATAGTTTCTCTACTTGCCAGCGACTATTACAATAAATAATACCAGAATCATCGCCTTGCTTTCTTACATAACCTAATACTTGTTTTTCACCATCGTATTTTGGCGCTAATGTAAAACGTATATTGGGTCTATCAAAACTGTCTAAGTGAATATAAGGGTTATTTAATGATAATTGCGTGAGTATATCTTTGCGTGTAGTGACATCTGCTGTAGCTGTTAACGCCATTACAGGCACATAAGGAAAGTGTTGTTTTAAAACGTGTAACTGCGTGTAAGCAGGGCGAAAATCGTGTCCCCACTGAGAAATACAATGCGCTTCGTCTATAGCAAACATACTTAGTTGTAATTCGCTTAAACCTTGTAAGAAATAACGATTTGTTAATCGTTCAGGCGCAACATAAAGCAGTTTTATTTTACCTTGTGATAACTTTAAAAATATCTCGTTAATTGTGGTTTGATCTAGAGATGAATTAATAAAGGCTGCCGAAATTCCTTGATGTGTCAGATTATCTACTTGATCTTTCATCAAGGCGATTAGCGGTGATACAATAATAGTAACGCCTGGTAGCAACACTGCTGGTAGTTGATAACATAACGATTTTCCGCCACCAGTGGGCATTAGCACTAAAGAATCTCTTCCCTGCATAAGGTTGTTGATTATTTCTGCTTGGCCTGAGCGAAAGCTGTCGTAACCAAAATAGTGCTTTAACGTGCTAAGCAATAAATTTTGTTGATCAGATTCAGTGGCAGTAGGCAGGGTAACAGTATTCAACAGATAGTCTTTAATAAGTGATATTAGCCCTTATTTTACCTGAGAGACGAGGGCGTGACATCATTATTTTTCAATTTTGTAAAAATGATGATAATCTGATTCAAACAAGTCAGACCAGAATGTGTTTGAATGAACTGTAAGGTGTATTTGAATGAATCGAGAAGACATGTATCAACAAGTCACTGCTTTTTGGAATGGTAATATGCCATTTAACCAACTGTTAGGTCTTGAAATCACCCGTTTTAATGCACAAAAATCTGAAGTCCGTTTTCCATGGAATGATAAGCTGATTGGTAACCCGATACAGAAAATCCTGCATGGCGGTGTAACAGCGTCGGCACTTGATCTTGCCGGTGGTGCAGTTGTAGTTGCCAATATCATAGAGCAACTTCCTGACGTTACGCCGGTCACTATTCAACAAAGTTTAAAAAAAATTAGCACGATAGATTTACGTACAGATTACTTACGACCAGGACGAGGTGAAGAATTTATTGTAACTGCACATATTATTCGTAGTGGCAGTAAAGTTGCTGTTGCGCGTATGGAAATGCACAATGAACTCGGCGACCATATTGCTTTTGGTACGGGTACTTATATTGTTGGCTAGTTTACAAAACTTTAAACGTTGGCAATGTTAATACACTTACCTGACACTGATTTCTTTGATGTTGTGCTATGATGCTGTTCTAGCTAGTTATTATCACAAAAAGAAATCTATGGCTCTTTCACAACCAAAATCATCAACAGGCAGTGGCGTAACCAATGCACTAGCAGCTTATTTTATGTGGGGACTTGCGCCAATATATTTTAAGTTGTTGATTGATATTGGCGCGGGCGAAATCTTAATGCACCGTGTTGTTTGGTCAAGTGCCTTTCTATTGTTATTAGTATTACTAAGCAAAAAACGACTGGTACTAATTCAACTATGCAAGCAACCTAAAGTTATAGCCAAACTGAGTTTGTCAGCGTCGATATTAGCGGTTAACTGGTTGTTATTTATATGGGCAATCAATAATAATCATTTACTCGATGCGAGTTTAGGTTACTTCATTAATCCTCTATTTAATGTTGCTCTTGGTATGATGTTTTTTAATGAACGTTTGCGACGCAACCAGAAAATTGCCGTAGCTTTGGCCGGATTTGGTGTCTTTGTGCAACTTTTTACTGTTGGCTCGCTTCCTTTGGTTTCTTTAGTACTAGCAAGCACTTTTGCTATTTATGGTGTATTAAGAAAAAAAATGCATGTTGACTCTTTTGTTGGCCTGCTTATTGAGTCTTTATTAATGCTACCTATTGCTTTGCTTTATTGGTTCTATTTTATCGACAGTGCAACAGCCGATTTAACCTCGAATAGCGCCTCATTAAACTTTACCCTAATAATGGCGGGTATTGTTACTACTGCGCCTTTATTGTGCTTTACCGCTGCTGCTAAACGTCTAACCTTATCAAGCTTAGGTTTTTTCCAATATATAGGGCCAAGTATCATGTTTTTACTTGCTACTTTTTATTATAAAGAATCAATGCAATTAGCGGAGTTTGCGACGTTTATTTTTATTTGGTTGGCCTTAGCGCTTTATAGTATTGATGCTTACCGTACTATGAAAAAAACTCAAATACCTAATACCTAATACCTAATACCTAATACCTAATAGCCTAGCGAATACTAGGTTATTATTGTGTAGGAAAGTTTGTGGTTGATTTGATTAATATAATTGTTATTATTTTGGTATTCTCTTGAGATATTAGTCTCAGCTCTTATTAATTGAAGGGCAACGTAAAAGCACAAACTTATTGATAATAATACTTCTTCTAACAGGCTATAAGCGCTATTTTTATGCATAAAATAAAATCATCTACCGTAAGCCAACAATTATGTGCTGTTACTCTGCTAGGAAATTTAGTTGCCGATCCTGATATTCGTTATCGAGCTAATCCTATCTCCGCAATAACTGAAATTACGCTTGCCACAAGCTCAAAATGGTTAGACAAAAAAACAAATCAATTTAAAGAGTGGACTAGCTACCATAGTATTAAAGTTGAAGGTGATTTGGTTGAGCAAACGCTACTAACCGCTAAAAAAGGTGATATTCTTCTAGTTCACGGTTACTTGAGTCATATAAAATCAAATGGCGATGCAAAAAGTACGGACTTATCTATTGTGCATGCTAATTTTATTCAAAAGTTTAATAAAGGCTATACTCAAACAATTAATCAAATTTTATGTAGTGCTCAGCTTACTTCTATTCCTAAACTGATAACTACGCAAAATAATAAAAACTTAGCGCAAGCGACTATAATTATTAATCAGCAAAATTATTCTGTGGACAAGCAATGCTGGTTAAGCCATCAGGTAGAGCTGGAATTGCATGTGTGGGGTAAACAAGCACAGTACTTAGTTGAGAATGCAAAAGTGAATGATAATGTCATGGTAGAAGGTAAATTGAGTTATTTAGCTATGGCGGATAAAAAACAATTTATAGACGCTAAAACAGTACACATATTGTCTTAATCTAAAGACCAAACAGCTTATATTCTAAAAATTTAAGCAGAAACTCTTACAATATTAAAATAAAGTGAAAAAATTATGAGTAGTATCTATGATTTCTGTAATTTAATTAGGCATAGGGTGTATGTGGTTATATTGATTAGTAATTTAACCTTATTATCAGTTAATGCCTTTGCAGCAAACAATAATTATCAATTAAAAGAAGTGATACAATTAGAGCATAGCCAACATGAAGCATCTAAATGGTTACAATTAGCAGTACACCCAACTAATACCAATCAATATTTTATCATTAACAAAACGGGGCAAATGTACTTTGTTGATGAAATGGCTGAGTTACGTCAAGTATTAAGTCTACAAGGTAATGATGACGATATTACTTCTTCAGTTAAGTTAACTGCTATGGCCTTGCATCCTAATTTTGCTTTGCGAGATCAGTTAGGTTATGGCACCTTTTATACTGCCCATATTGAACCTTTCGATAAAAATGCTGCAACTAAGCGTATACAAGAGCGTGATGACAACTTAACTCTTACATTCGATACAGTCATTACAGAATGGCAATTTCACTCCAGCAAATATCAACAAGTAAATTTAAGTACTCAACGTGAAGTATTACGAATAGCGGTGCCAGATGAGAGCATAAGGATTAAACAAATGTCATTTAATCCTTATGCTAAATCATGGAATGATGGCTTTGGGTTGCTTTATATTGCGTTAAATGGGCAGTCTACATGGCAAAAACCGCTTTATTCAGGGACTATTTTACGTATAAATCCTGCAAAGTTTGGCTTACGAAGCTTTACTGTACCAACGAGTAATCCTTATTTAGAAAAAAGTGAAATTGCAGACGAAATTTACTTATTTAATGGGCAAGATATAAAGCACTTTATTTGGCCTGATAAAGGAAGTGATGATATTTTGCTTTCTCATCGATATAACAATCAACCCGTACTATCTTTAACCAATATGAACAATAATTTGCGTGATAATGATGCGACAAATATTATTTATCAAGGTGAGGGTATAGTTGAAGGTGTAATGTTGTATAGGGGAGGCGAGCTACCTGCGTTACGTAACCACTTACTAATATTGACGAAAGCAAAGAATCAAAATTGGCTCATTGAGTCTTTAAATTTAGCATCGTCTGTTAACAGCACCGACGCGGAAACAATCGAACCTAAGCAAGAGTGGCAATTTACCGTTGAACAGTTACCTTATGATAGCGACATTGCCGTGATTAATAATAGCGACGGCGAAGTGCTTATTATAGATAAAACGTTAGGCAATATTTCTCAAGTATTTAAAGCGATCGCATATACAAATTTACCAGTAGAGCAGGAGGTTATTTCTGTGGAAATTGAAACTGAAAGCAGTAGTCGTTTTTATATTCTGTTATTTATACTATTGACTGCTATAGGAAGTATTTTGTTCTTGCTCAAGCGTAATAAAATATCAGCAAAATCGATCGTCCGAAAACAGTTTGCACAGTTAGAGTTAAGTGAATCGAAACAACAAATAGGTTTATATCATCGCCATCAGAAGGCGGTGGATACCATTATTAATATCATTGATATTGCTAGTTTTGAAGTCAAATTAAATGAAGAGACGGTTAACAGTATTAGCCGAGAAGTTGACGGTGGTTTTAATGATGATAAAGAGCAAGATTTACGCGTTACATTGAATAAAGAAAAAACAGATAAAATGATAGATGATAAAATTAGACAGGTTACTTTGTCTTTTACCGATATTCATACAAAAAATTATGTTGTTTGTTTATATATGCGTAAAGGTAGCAATCGCGTTACCAAGAAAGCCTATTCAGCTGTTATTGACGATTTAATTGATTGGTGTTGGTTAATTGCCTCCACACTTAACCCTGATGATACAGGGATAAGAAAGAAAAAGTCAGCCATATCTCATAGACAAAGAAAAAATATTGTTGATCAAAAGTCTCATATAGCTTCATTACATGAGCAAGCAGCTTCAAATCGCTTGTCTGCGTATAAAAATATACAAGCGCACGACACCTCAGATGATGATGTTAAAGAAAATAGTGACACACCTGAGCCAGTGGCCTTGAATAACAACATAGAAACTGTTGATAAGATTCAGCAAAATAAAGTCGTAGACACCGAGTTGGTCAATGCTCTAGAGAAGCTAGTAGAGTTAAGAAAACAAGGGTTTTTAACACAAGAAGAGTTTACTGAAGCGAAGAAAAATGTACTGGGCAGTTTATCTTATTAGTATTAATCCGTTTATTATTGAGCAATCAGTTTATTAGTAAGTGATCAGCTTGCGCTGTTGTGATTAATACTTGGTTTGGCGTTTCTTGAGTATTAGTAAAAAAGAATAACGAGTAACTTTATGATGACTCGTTATTCTTGTTTATGTTACTTAATCGTTAGTAGATAATTAATTAAGTTTTTATAATCTTCTTTTGGGTTACTTTTATCTAAAGCACCTGAATTAACACGATATTTACCATTTACTATTACCGTTGGAACGCCAGTTAATGCACGCTTTTGAGACATAGTATCTTGATGCTTTTTCATTGCTTTAGCGTGAGCGTTTACGCTAAAGCTTTTTGATAACTTATCAAATTGTTCACCGTCAGCACCGTTTAAAACAAAAATATTACGCAGATCTTTTTCAGTTGTAATGGTAGCGCGTTGAATATGGATGTAGTTAAATATCGCGCCAATGTACTTATCGCCATTTTCTAACTGCTCTGCAATCGCAATACTTTTTGAAATCATTTGTTGAATTGTTGGTGAGATACCACCAAGGAAATCAACGTGATTACGTTCAAATTTCACATTATCAGGTAACTGTTTTTTAATTTCATGCATGATAGGTTCAAACTGAAAACAGTGACCACAATAAACAGAAAAATACTCACGAACTTCTACATTAGTTGACGCAGTTTCGCTCACTTTAGTGTATTGATCACCTTCAGTGTACTTTGCCGCATTAGCAGTTATCGAGAAGGCTAAAAGTGGCATTAATAACACCATAAATAAGAGGTGGATTTTTTTCATTACTGTATTCCTAATTTATTATAGTTAATCTAGCTCAACTCAACAGAGAATCTTCTGTCGGTAAGCTTTGAATTCTAACAAGTTGTATTAAATGGGTAATAAACTTAATGGTGGCTGTTGTAGTGCCCACATTTGTTCTTTAAGCATGAGTATTTGCTGCTCCCAATATTTTTCTGTATTGAACCAAGGAAAGTTTCTTGGGAAAGCGGGATCTTGCCAACGTTTACACAACCATGCCATATAATTAACTACACGCATAGTTCTTAATGATTCTATCAAAGTAAGTTGTGAAGATTCAAATGAAAAAAACTCTTCATAGCCCATTAATAGGGTATCAATTTGTAACAATTGTTGTTGTCGGTCTCCTGACAGCATCATCCATAAGTCTTGAATCGCAGGCCCCATGCGGCAGTCATCTAGATCTACAAAATGTGGACCTTCATCACGCCATAAAATATTACCAGCATGACAATCTCCATGTAAGCGTATTTGCTGCTTTACTTGGTATTGGTTTGCCGCAATATCAATAACTTGTTCTAATATGGTAAAAAAGGGCTTAATTAAACCCTGTGGCACAAAGCCACTTTGCTTAATAATGTCACTAGCTTGATAAAGCATCTCATCAGTATTAAAACTTGGTCTATGCTCAAAAGGCTTTAGTGCGGCTACTGCATGAATACGCCCAACAAAGCGTCCCATCCATTCTAATTGGTCTAAGTTATCAACTTCAAATATTCGGCCACCTCGGCAGGGGAATACAGCAAAATGATAACCCTGATGCTCAAATAAGCTTGTGCCATTTTTTTTCAGTGGTGCAACGATGGGGAGTTCTTGCTCATCAAGTTCAAAAGAGAAGGTATGTTCTTCTTGAATTTGTGCTAATTCCCAACGTTGCGGACGATAAAATTTAGTAACATACTTAGTTAAATTTTCATCATGAAATTGATAAACACGATTTTCATAACTGTTAAGTGCCAATAAACCGCTGTCTACGCTAAAACCTGCACTCTCTAAACCATCGATGATAGTGTCAGGAGAAAGCGATTTAAAATCAAATTGTGCCATGAGTACTCATTTATCTATATATTATTACTTAAGTGAGCTTTTACCGTTTATTAAAAAATCGGCTTTCACTTTCAATTTTTACATCACCTTCAGGCGAAATTTGTTCAACCGTAAAGCTGATGTCAGTCATAAAGCCTTTCAACTCATAAGGGTCAACAGAAATACTAATTGGCAATGTATACACAGTGGCGGCTTTAACAAAAACCTCTTGTTTACCATGCCACTGAGTATTTTCAATACCATTAATAGAAAGCTTATAGGTATTGTCTGTTTGTGACATATTAAGAATTTTTAACGTAAATACGTTTTCTATTTCGCCATTAAAATTTTCTTTTGCTAATTCAGTTCTATCTCTAGTGATGTCGAGAGATAATGGTACGCGATTGACTATTTCTAGCACTAACATTGTACTCATAATGACTAATACAATGGCATAACCAACTAATTTTCCCCGTATAAAATTAACTTTTTTACCTTTGAGCTCATGCTCTGTGGTATACCGTATTAGGCCTTTTTTATAGTTCATTTTCGCCATAACACTGTCACATGCATCAACACATGCACCACAATTTATACATTCATATTGTAAGCCGTTACGTATATCTATGCCGGTAGGGCAAACTTCTACACATAAGTTACAATCAATACAGTCTCCTAATCCTACCTCTTTAGGATCTTGTTTTCTTGCTCTTGCACCACGATTTTCACCTCTCGCTTTATCATAAGAAACGGTTAACGTATCTTTGTCAAACATAGCAGATTGAAAGCGCGCATAAGGACACATATGCAAACACATTATTTCGCGCATCCAACCAGCATTACCGTAGGTCGCAAAAGTAAAAAAGGCTAATATTATCGCCATTGTTACCGTGGTATCTAGTGTGAATATATCGACAAATAATTCACTCATTGGTGAAAAATAACCAGCGAATGTCATCGCTGTGAATAACGAAAATAAAAGCCAGCTAGTGTGTTTCAGCGTTTTTTTCCAGAACTTATTAGCATTCATTTTTTGCTGGTCTAGTTTTCTTCGCTGATTAGCCGTTCCTTCTATTTTTTCTTCAAACCAAATAAATATGAAGGTCCACACTGTTTGGGGACACATATGTCCACACCAAACTCGGCCTAAAAAGGTGGTGACAAAGAAGAGTAAAAAGGCACCAAAAATAAATAACCAAGCTAATAAGGTTAAATCTTGTGGCCAAAGTGTAAGGCTCCACAAAGTAAAGCGTTGCTCACTAATATCAAATAGGACGGCTTGATGACCATTGTATTGTAGCCAAGGAAGTAGTGCGAAAAAAGCAAAATAAATCAAGTTCGTTCGTTGCCTAAGCTTCTGAAAAAAACCGGGACTTTTTCTAACGTAAATTTGGTCGCCGGGCTTATAGCGCTCTTTACTATTCTTAGCTGGGTGAATTTTTACATTGGTAACAGGTATTTGAACAGAGCTAGGTGATGCTGGCTTTTCGTCAATGCTCACGATAAATCCTTAGAAGAGAGGTTTGAATTAGTCTAAAAATAATTATAATGTTATTGTCTCTACGATAATAACATAAATTAGCTCATACTAATATACGGAATCCTATGAAAAATATATTGATCTTGATCGTAACTGCGGCAGTTTTTTTGCATTTTTATCCGCAACCTGAGGTAACTAAATTCTATAATGACACCAAAGAAACACTATTAGATAGTTTTGCAGAATTTAGCGACACCAATGTGCGTTTAAAAGCGGATAAGATATTAATAGACTTACAGCCAGAATTAAATAGTTTTTCGGTTGAAGAGGTTACCTCTTTAAAAGAGATCACATCCTCTAGAAGCCGTGTGAATGACTTTTATCAAGACTACTGTAAAAATACCAAACGCAATGCTGTGTTTCATCCTAATAACCAAGCTAAAGTATGTAAGACAATAAGCAAGTATGAAAGCATGCTTTAATGCTTTAATAGCAAATCAGGAATGACAAGCTAGGAATGACAAACTAAGAATGACAGTTTAGAAATGAAAAATTAGGCTGATAATGTTGTTAATAGTTGTGCAAATTTTTCAGCGCTAACTTTTTCGTGTTGGTGCTGGCCATTTAGCACAACCCAATTCCCATTAACCATAACATCTGTAATTGTGTTGCTCTGGCTAGCAAAAATAATACTATCAAGTAAATATTGGTTTTTATTGGCAAATAGAGCTGTTTTTTTATCGTCAATCACAAGTAAATCAGCTTGTTTACCTATCGATAATGCACCTGTATTTGAATTTGTACTTTGTGCACCACCTAAAGCTGACTCTTGCCATAAATTTTGTCCTACAGAGGCAACGTTAGCTGAAGCAAGAAGCGCTCTTTGTTGCTTCGTTAACCGTTGGGCATATTCTAACCAACGCAACTCTTCAATAGGGTTGACAGAAATATGGCTATCAGAGCCTATGGCAAAGGAGCCACCTAACGCCAGGAAATCTGTTGTTGGGAAAATGCCATCACCTAAATTTGCTTCTGTAGTAGGACATATGCCGGTGATAGCTTTACTGGCTATAATACCTTGTTGCTCTTTCTTGTTTATATGTGTTGCATGAATTAAGCACCAACTTTCATCTAGTTGCATATTATCTAATAACCACTCAACTGGACGCTTTGCATAGTGATTTAGGCAATCGTTTACTTCTTGTTGTTGCTCCGCAATATGAATATGGATAGGTGCTTTAGGATCTAATGAACGCACATGTTCAACTGCAATTGTCATTGCCTCTTTATCAACAGCACGTAATGAATGAGGTGCTATACCAATATTACTATTTTGATATTGTTGGCTTAATTCATAACAATCACTTACTAATTGATTAAATTGTGAAGTGGAATTAATAAAGCGTTTTTGCCCGTCGGTCGGTGCTTGCTGACCAAAGCCTGAGTATTGGTATAAAACAGGTAATAAGGTTAAACCTATACCTGAGTATTGAGCAGCATTAAAAATAGCTTGCGCCATTGTTGCTAGTTTTTCTTGTGATTGATTATTATAAGTGCTGTTACAAGAACTGCCATTAATATCGTGATGTAAATAGTGAAATTCAGCAACGCGTGTATAACCCATTTTTAACATTTCAATATACAATTGTTGAGCAATTATTTGAGTGTCTTCAGGAGTTAATTGTGACAGGAACTTGTACATTATTTTACGCCAAGTCCAAAAGCTATCTTTACCTTCGCTACCTTGTTCACTAAAGCCTGCAAAAGCACGTTGAAAGGCGTGAGAATGGCAGTTTATCATTCCTGGAATTACCGTGCCTTGAAATTCTTCTACTTCATTTACTTTACCTGAGGTGATCGCTGTAATAACGCCATCTTCAATGGTAAGTGTTTTATCTGTCGCCCAACCGTCGTTTAACAGAATGTTTTTCGCATAGTATTTTTTCATTTTCACTCTCACTTTTAATCCCATTTTACCTTGCTATTACTCTTGTATTGTATAGTCGGCTAGGCATTGAACAAATTTCTTCAGTTGAACTTTTACTTGATTAGCTTTTTGTTCGTTATAGTGATTACTGGGCTCATCTAAATAAGTACTTTGTGATAACTCTAATTGAATAGCGTGAATATTATTATTTGGATCACCGTATGCACGGGTAATATAGCCACCTTTAAAGCGACCATTAAAAATAGTGCTATAAGGAGTTAAATCCAGATTTTTTAGTCTATCTAGCAGTGCTTGGTCGCAACTGGTTCCATCGGCGCTGCCAAAATTAAAATCGGGTAACTGTCCTTCAAAAAAACGAGGAACCTGCGATAAAATTGAATGGGCATCTAACAATACTACTCGCCCATATTTACGTTTAAGGTGTATTAAAGTATCTGCTAGCGCTTGATGGTATGGCTGCCAGTAATCCTCGACTCTACCTGTAATCTCTTCTGGGGTAGGATTTTTACCGTCAAGGTAAAGAGGCGATAAGTCAAAAGCGGTTGTTGGACATAATTCGGTATTATCGGCACCAGCGTATAAAGCGACACCACTTGGACTTCTATTTAAATCAATAACGTAGCGACTGTACTTTGGGACCAATGTGTAAATGCCCATTGCTGTGGCGAAGTCATATAATTTATCAATATACCAATCAGTATCGGCAACATTGTGTCCATTTTCTGTCATGCTATCGGCAATATGCTTAGGGATCAGTTGACCATTATGCGGCATACTAATTAGCATACCTATATTACCTGATGTTAAGGAGTAACTAGCGTTCATTGCTGCTCTTTTTAAATGTGAATTAGTTGTATATACAAGTCGTTGTTAATTTATCATGTAAAACTGGCGATAAGCAAATTATTTGGCTTTTGGAGTGTAATTACAATGTAAGTGTGGGATTACTAGGCAAAGAGCTTAATGATGAAATGGAGTGGCTAGCTTTAAGGCTTGAGCTTAAAGTACTGGATTTTTATCGTGATCAAGCCAACGCCTGACGACCCAACAAATATTATTTAAAACTAATACCGGTTTCATTAATTAAGTGAACAATTTTATAGGCAGAAAAAATTGTCAAATACAAGGCGTTTATTTCAATAACTAGTTGTTCTAATTATTAAATAAATAACGATGTAGTTGGTGAGTTTAGCAAGTAGAAATGATCACATAGCTAGTGAGATTAGTATAAAGTCAAACAGGGGGGAATAAATAGTAGTGACTGGTGCGGAATACTTGCATTAGCAGAGCAAATGACAAGTTTGTATGACACCTGATTAGGCGGCAAAAAATACTATTAGCTTAATATTGAATAAGATCATCGTTCTAAAGAATATGTGTTTAGCTAATTTAGTGAAGCTAACAGTTCAGTTGAAAGCTTAGTAAAGCTAAAAATTCATTTCTGGATAAGAGCTTTTATTTTTACCACCAGTTAAACGTTGCATTAGTTGGCGTTGGTTTGCTAATAATTGGCCAGAGCGTTCATTTAATGCTTTACACAATTTAGACTTCATCGTTAACTCTTGAAGTAATTCTGTCGTCATTTTTTTTACAGGTGCTGGCAATTTATTACAAAGTAAATGTAATCCTTCACTGTTACAAGGTAAGCCTAGACTATTCAAAAAATCATCTCTTTGCTGGTGTGTTGTATTCAGGTTACTAAGAATTAGCAGCATTTTTTTATTGTGGCTCTCTAATCCTGAGTCTCGTTGACTTAATAACTCATACTGAGACTCCAACGCATTAATTAACACATCTAGCTTGCCAATGTCATTTTTCAGACTGGTAATAAATGATTTTATGCTGTCTATTATCATTGTCTATGAAGCTCTAACAGTGCATTGATTAGGGTTTCTTCATCTAATATCAGTTCGCCATTAGCTATTGCCGCTTTAACCTCGGCAACTTTTTCCATATCTACATCAGTTTGGCTAGATAAGGTTTCAAAAGTTGAGTCAATAGATTTACTTAATTCACTAACTTGGCTTGTTGAACTCGTTGCTTTATCGGCCTGTTGGCTTTGGGTCGATTTTTTTTGCAACTGCGAATGCTCTAAGGTATTGTTCACCTTGTTGTTTTGTTCAACAGGTATGCTTGGTTTGTTACTTATATTCATTGCAAGATTTACCTAGGTAATTTGTTATGTTTGCTATTACCCTCAAGAGAGCGACAATACAACGACGGAACTTAAATATAATTAGTGTTTTTTTACATTTTATTCATAAATAATTTATGAATAAAATTAAAGAAATATTTTTACTGTTCCTTTTCCGATAACTTGCCCTTCAACTATTTGACCTGAAGTAAGGTTTTTAACTTTAATTCGCTGCCCTAGCTGACCATCCTCTAAAGCAATTGCGGTAACGCTGGCATTAAATGTTGGTGTCGAGACTTGTAAATCGATATGCTGGTCACGATTAACCAAATATTGTTTCTCTAACAAGCGACGATTTATCACGTCACCGCTATTTATGTTACGACGAACCTGCATACCAACTAAATTATTGATATTAACTTCCATGCCGTGTAAATGGCTAGCAATATTTAGTGAGCGAGTCTCAAGTAAGTCAGCAGTGAGTATTTCACCGCGTTGTAAATCACGTTTTGCTACGACTAAATTCATCCATAGATCTACCTTCGCACTCGCTCTAAAGTGCCATTTGGGTGAATCACACTTTATGGTTAATCTTATTCTACCTGCAGGCACTGACGACGGCTTCGAACGTGAAATTTGTAAGTTAGCACAATGTAAATCTTCGCTGCCTTTTGGAATGAATAAATCAATTTTTTGTTGTTGGCTTGTTGCTCTATGATAGCTTAAAAATCGTTCTATTTCTTTGTTGATGTAGTGTTTAGATTGTTGCTCAAAATTAATGTCGTTCGCTTGCGCAGTTCCTATAAAGCAACCTAGCATAAAATAGAGGAAGTATAAGTAGTTCCTATGCGGAAGCCTAGCTTCCGCTTGTTGGTTGTTTTTTAAATGGTATGAATAATAAGTCATTGAATTTAAAGTTCTTTAAATGTTGGCATAAAGGTTGTTATATAGGTTGTATCGTAATGCTTTTATTTTCAAATGAGCATACAAGAATCAAACAGTAGAGGCAACAATGGCATTATTTGATCAATCCCTAGGCGTGCATCCATTTTCGATGCAATTAAGGATGGATAGAGCTGAAATTATTGCGGGCAACTTGGCTAATGTGGAAACGCCAGGGTTTAAAGCGCGTGATATCAACTATAAGCAAATCATGGAAAGTGTCTCTAGTGATCTTTCACAAAACCATCTAGTTGGATTTTCTGGAATTGAACAACATCAACTTCAATACCGTGTTCCTTATCAAGCTTCAAGCGATGGTAATAGCGTTGAACTAAACGTAGAGCAAGCTAAATTTTCTAGTAATAGCATGGATTTTCAAACAAGCATGACATTTTTGAATATGAAAATAAGTGGTCTACATAAAGTTATCAAGGGAGATTAAAATATGTCTTTTAATTCTATTTACGAGATTAGTGGAAGCGCTATGCGAGCGCAGGTAATGCGTTTAGATACTATTGCTTCAAACTTAGCTAACTCAGATACCGCAGCATCAAGCGAAGCAGGTGCTTATAAAGCATTAAAGCCTGTTTTTTCAGCTGCATACAGTTCAAATCTTGATGATCGTTCTATTTCTGCTTCGGTTGATATGCTTGGTATTACTGAATCGGACCGAACCGTTGAACAGCGTTACGAACCAAATAACCCACTCTCTAACCAAGATGGTTATGTGTTTTATTCTAACGTCAATGTACTTGAAGAAATGGCAGACATGATGTCGGCAAGTCGTAGTTATCAAACCTCAGTAGAAGTAATGGGGCGTGTTAATAGCATGCAACAAAGCATTCTGAAATTAGGTCAATAAGGATAAATAACGTGGATATAAATAGCTTAACTCAAAGTACAACTGAAGCAGCAGCTTTAGAGAGTAATGTCACTGGTAATGGCCAGTCAGCACAAGAAATGTCAACCATGTTTTTAGAGTTATTGGTTGCCCAAATCAGTAATCAAAACCCATTGGAACCAATGGATGGTACTGAATATGTGAGCCAGCTTGCTGAGTTTGCAAACGTTGAGTCGTTACAAAGCATTAATCAAAACACCAGCAGTAGCCTTAGTTATATGAATAGCTTGATGGTACTTGAAGCCACTAACATGGTGGGTGAATCAGTTGATGTACTGGCTAATAGTATTGCACTGGAGAATCCGGGCAGTGTTTCAGGTATGGTCAATTTATCAAGTCCAGCTGATTCTGTCACTGTGCAGCTTTATAACAGTAATGGTGATCTAGTTGAAGAAAAGAACTTACCATATACCGGTGCTGGCTCATTACGTTTTGAGTTTGATAACCAAGGTGCTGGTGATTATGCCGTACGTGCTTATACAACCACAGACAATATACCTAAACAACTAGATACTTGGTTAAGTGGCGACGTTGAGCGCGTATCTGTAGGCGCTTCAAGCGACGATATTATATTACAAATTAATGGTCTGGGTAATTTTGAACTTACTGAAATTAACCAATTAGCTTAAATTATTAGGAAAGTAACATGTCTATATTGAATATTGGTCTTACAGGCCTGAAAAGTACGCAAACTGCGTTAGAAGTTACCAGTAATAATATTGCTAACTCGGCTACGGCAGGCTATAAACAGTCTGATGCTGAATTTGCCTCAGTATATAATGGTGGTCAGCAAGGTGGTGTTAAAGTTTCAAATATTAAAGAAGATTTTGTTACCAGTGGTGAAATAATTCGAACCGGTAATTCTCTCGATATCACAATTGACGGCCAAGGTTTTTTTGCTATTTCAGAAAACGGTAAAACAGCCTACACCCAAGCGGGTCAGTTTGGTTTAGATGCTGATTTGAATATAGTTAATGCCAATGGTAGTAGTTTACAAGGTTTTGGTGTTTCTGAGTCTGATGATGGCGGCGATCCAAGTATTGTGTCTGGTATATTAACTGATTTAAAAATTGAAGGTGCGAATATCCCAGCACAAGCAACGGATGGAATTTCTTTTAATGGTAATTTAAGTTCAGCGAGCGACCTTATTACGTATCCTATAGCCCCTGATACGTTTGATCCTACCGATGGCAGCCAATACAATTTTTCACAATCTACAGAAGTATTTGATTCATTGGGTAATAGCCATATTATGACGCAATATTTTAATCATACAGCTGTAAATACATGGCAAGTAATGTACTTTGTAGATGGCGAGCCTTTACCGGATACTGCTATAGCGAGTACTGGGGCGAATGGTACGCAAGATGTTGATGTAGATGGCACAACAATAACAGCAGGTGTCGTGACTATTTCATTTGATACTGATGGCCAAATGGATCCACTAGATCTTGCTTTCGTTGACCCCGTGCCACCAGCGGTAGCTGATAATAATGCCGATGATCCCTATGCTCAGCGTGAAATCACCCTAACGTTTACTGCTAGTGGCGGTGGTGCTGAGGTTGCTTTAAAACTAGATATGGTAAAAACCACCCAATTTGGTAGTAGTTTTGCCATGTATGAAAATGACGCAAGCGGTTATACGTCAGGTTCCTTTTCAGGCGTGACGGTTGCTGAAGACGGTAAGTTATATGCAACCTTTACTAATGGCGAATCTAAACTGCAAGGGCAAGTAGCATTGGCTTCGTTTGCTAATGTTAATGGCTTGCAGCCTGGTGATAATACTGTTTGGTATGAAACCGAAGACTCTGGTACGGCGTTGTTTAGTGAGCCCGATTCAGGCGCGATTGGCAAGTTACTTTCAGGCTCATATATGGGATCAAATGTTGATGTTAGTGAGCAGTTAGTTGGTCTAATGTCCTTTCAGCAAAATTATCAAGCAAATGCAAAAACAATTAGCACTGCTGATGAAATGATGCAAATCTTATTTAGTAATACCTAAAGGGCATAAGCAATGGAAAAGTTAATTTATACTGCTGTTTCTGGCGCGGAACTAAATAATACGGCATTGCGAGTCACTGCCAATAACCTAGCGAATGTCAGTACTGCTGGTTTTAAAGCCGATTTAGAACAAGCACAGTCAATGATGGTTACGGGTAGTGGCTTTCGAACCCGCTATCATGCACAAATGAAACCTGTGACTACAGATCTTTCACCCGGTCCTATTATGGATACTGGCCGCAATCTAGATATTGCACTCAGTGAAGGTGGGTATTTAGAAGTGCTTGATAACAATGGCGATCCTGCTTATACACGCTCGGGTAATTTAGAAGTAGATGCCGATGGCTTTGTAACTGTTAATAATAGACGTGTACAGGGTGCTGGCGGTGATATTCAATTACCTGAATTTGGTGAAATTGAAATCAGTCCAGATGGTATTATTAATTTAGTTCCTTTAGGTGGTGGCGTTATAGCAGAAGAAGCACAACTTAAACTAGCTAGCACCGATGGAATTTTAATTAAAGGCAAGGATGGCTTGTTACGAGCAGAGAACTTACAGCCACTTGCTCAGGACGATCAATTACGTCTTCGCACCGGAGCTCTAGAAGGTTCTAATGTGAACGCAGTACAAGAAATGATTAAAACAATGAATATTAGTCGTCAATTTGAAATGAACGTCAAAATGATGAAAGCAGCTGACGAATTAGCAAGTAGCGGCAATAAACTAATTAGTGGCAATGGTTAACGGTAAAAGGTTGTAACAATGAATTCAGCATTATGGGTAAGTAAAACAGGGTTAGCTGCACAAGATTTGCGCATGACCACTATTTCAAATAATTTAGCGAATGTTAGCACTGCAGGCTTTAAAAAAGACCGTGCAGTTTTTGAAGATTTGTTTTATCAGGTGCAAAAGCAGCCTGGAGCACAAGCTGATGAGTTGAATCAGTTACCATCAGGTATTCAAGTGGGTACTGGTGTACGTATTAATGGTACACAAAAACAGTTTACTGAAGGAAGTTTTGAAACCACCAGTAATCAGTTAGATGTGGCTATAGCAGGTCAGGGGTTCTTCCAAATAGAAAGTCCTGACGGTGAACTTTTATATACACGTAATGGTCAATTTCAACTTAATGCTGAATCCTTACTTGTGAATGGTAACGGTTTACCTTTAGCACAAAATATCGCGTTACCTGAAGGTACAACCAAAGTATCTATTGGCACAGATGGTACGGTTAGCGCTGTGGTAAATAATGATACTCAGCCGGTTGAACTAGGTCAGTTGTTACTTGTAAATTTTGCTAACCCTGCCGGCTTAGAAAGTCTTGGTGGAAATTTATATCGAGAAACTGCCGCGTCAGGAGAAGCCGTTGAAGGTGTACCCGGTGAAGAGGCATACGGTGGTTTACAACAATTTACTATTGAAGGCTCTAATGTCAGTGTTGTTGAAGAAATGGTAAGTATGATTGCCGTGCAGCGTGCTTACGAAATGAACGCTAAAGTGGTATCAGCCGCTGATGAAATGCTACGCTTCATTAATCAAAATTTGTAATTGCTATGTTTAATTTTACCGTAATCGTTACCGTCATTTTGTTACTAAGTGGTTGTAGTTCTAGCTACGACCAAGAGTATGTTCAATGCCCTGTTTTTGGTGGAGAACCTAAGTGTCCTAATATTAAAGAAGATAAATCAAAAGAAGATTACGAAATTGAGCAGGATGCTTCTCAAGTCGGCTTGAATTATGAAGATGGTAGTCTTTATAGTGAACAGTATATGTTTTCGCTTTATGCAGATAAACGCGCCTATCGAGTTGGCGATATTTTAACTGTGGTACTTAGTGAGCGAACTCAATCAAGTAAAAGTGCAGGATCTAGCCTTGATAAAAGCACCGATATTGATGTAGGTGTACCCTTTGCTGGTGGGCTCAATGTTGCAGATTTTAATCTGGGTGTTGGTTCAAGCACTGGCTTTGATGGTAGTAGTAGTACTAGCCAACAAAACTTTTTAAGTGGTGCGATCACCGTGCGCGTTACCCATGTGTTATCGAACGACACCTTGGTTATTCGCGGCCGTAAGCGTATTCAATTAAATCAAGGTGATGAATACATAGAAATTGAAGGGTTAGTCCGACCAGGCGATATTGATGTCGCTAACAGAATTTCCTCATTACGTATTGCGGAAGCGCAAATTAGTTATACAGGTAAAGGAACCTTTGCTGATGCATCAAGCCCAGGCTGGTTTACATCTTTATTCTCGCGTTATTTAAACCCATTTTAATATTGAGTATTTGACCTTATGTTGAAAAAAACTTTTACCGTAATGTGTATTTTCATCGGCTGCTTTTCGTTTAATACTCTTGCGGCTAAGTCACGTCCACTGCTTGATATTGTTGATGTATTAGGGGTTAGAGAAAATCAGTTGGTAGGCTATGGCCTAGTGGTGGGTTTACCTGGCTCTGGTGATAAAGCACAAATAAAATTTTCGGCACAATCGCTGAGTAATATGCTCAAGCAATTTGGTGTCACGATGGATGAAACAACGTTACCCAAATCTAAAAATATTGCCGCAGTGGCAGTACATGCTACTTTGCCCGCAATGGCAAGCCCAGGTCAAGCAATAGATATCACGGTTAATTCATTAGGTGATGCCAAAAGCCTTCATGGTGGCAGCCTTATGCTAACACCATTAAAAGGTGTCGATGGTAAGGTGTATGCGTTAGCGCAAGGTAATTTAGTTGTTGGTGGTATTAATGCCAGTGGTCAAAATGGCTCTTCGGTTACTATTAACGTTCCTACCTCAGGAATAATTCCCGGTGGCGGAATTATAGAACGAAATGTTAGTGATATGTTTAAAGTGCAACCAGATGTAGTGCTTAATTTAAAAGAGCCTAATTACCAAACTGCACGTAACGTTGTTAAGGCTGTTAACCAAGTGTTTGGGCCTGGAGTCGCACGTGCACACAATTGGGGGCGTTTGGTATTAAGCGCACCAATAGATGCTAATAGCCGCAATACCTTTATGTCTATGTTGCAAGATATTGTGGTTGAAGAGGGTTCTGAACAACCGCGTGTTATTTTTAATAGCCGCACAGGTACTGTTGTTATGAATGATGTGGTGAGAGTTAATCGTGCTGCGGTCAGCCATGGTAATTTAACAATAACAATTGCTGAATCTGAAGGCGCATCGCAGCCGGGAGCATTCTCCAATGGTAGAACAGTGCCTTTACAAGCAAGTGCTGTTGATGTGAATGAACAAAAGAATCATATGGTATTACTACCAGAGGGCACTTCGCTAGAGGTAATTGTTAAAGCAATAAATACTTTAGGGGCGACCCCAAGTGAGTTAATGTCTATTTTATTAGCTCTTGATAAAGCCGGAGCCCTCGAGGCTGAGCTATTAGTAATTTAGGAAAAGAAATGATAATTGATCCCCCAGATATCAGTGCGCAATCACTGGCGATTGATCCAAAAAAATTAGACTATATTACCGCTAATTTAAGTGAGCAAGATGGTATAAAAAAAGCTGCAGAACAATTTGAGGCTATATTTCTACAATTAGTGTTAAAAAATATGCATGCGGCGACTGAAGCAATGTCGTCAGAGAATGGTTTCTTTTCAAGTAAGGAACAAGCTCAATTTCGTGATATGCATGATGCTCAAACCGCCCAGCACTTAGCGGCAACGCAACAGCTAGGTTTAGCCGAAGCGATAATCCGTCAATTTGATGAAAAGTTTGAACCAGTAGAAAATAAATTTAAGGAAATGGCAGAAGGGGTCGCTGTACCTGATAAAGCTCATAATAAAAGTATTGTGCATGCAGCTGACCAGAGTGATTTTTATTCGAGTTCAGCATTTGCACAATCTTTAAATATAATTCCGATTAGGTAATTACAATGTCAATGATAAATAATGCACTCAGTGGACTTAATGCAGCCAATGTAGCCTTGACTGTTGCAGGTCAAAACGTGGCGAATGCTGCTGTTGAAGGTTACTCGCGTCAAGCTGCACATTTTGAAACCGCAGGCTCGCCCTTAGGTGGTGTAAATGTAATGTCTGTCGAGCGTATTGTTGACGCATTTTTAAATGATGACATATGGCGTACTAGTTCGGCTCTAGGCTATTATGAAGGTAAACAGGCTTATCTAGGTTATATTGAAGAAGTAGTTGGTACTGACACGTTAAATTTTAATGATGCTATCACTGAAATTAGTAATGCGTTTAGTGCCGCAGCGACAACACCTGACTCTTTAGCCTATCGTCAAGAGATAATTTCCACTTCAGAGGCTTTATTACAAGACTTGGCACAACTAAATGGAGCCTTAGAAGGACAATTAAGCAAGCTTAGCTTAGAAATGAGTAACCTGGCACTTAATTCTAGTTCAACAACGGCTCAAATTGCAGAGCTCAATAGTCAAATAACGCAGGCCGAAGCAAAAAACTTACCTACTTCTGAACTTAAAGACAACCGTGAACGTTTAGTGACAGAGCTATCAGATACTATAGGCATAGCGATAACAGACCGTGCTGATGGCAGTATAGATATAAGTACTTTAAGTGGTGCACCATTAGTTATTGGAAGTAAAGCGGCAGAAATCACCGTAAGTGGTACCACGGTAACAGCCGAGTTAGCTGGTCAATCTTTTCAGCTCAGCGATCAAGTTGGTGGCCGGTTTGGCGGTTTAATCAGTGCTGATACGCAAGTAATCCAACCTACTTTTACAAGTTTAAATACACTAGTAAAAGATTTGGCTGATGATATGAATACGGCATTGTTAGAAGGCTTTGATTTAAATGGTGCTGCCGGTATAGCGCTATTTGATTATAATCCTGTTAATCCTCTTGGCACGATAACTATCAATACAGCAATAACACCAGAGAAACTAGCACTTATTGGTGGTGAATTTGATATTGGCGGTACTTGGGTTGCTGCAGGTGGCTCCGGTGATAATACTAATATTGCTAATGTTGTGGCTGCAATCGCTAACAATGGCAGTGGCTTTACCTCGCTAGTTGGCGAGCTTGGCATTAATAGTCAACAAAATCAAAATAGCATCTTAACATCAACCACATTGAATGATAGCGCCGTATTAGCACGAGACAGCCGTAGCGGTGTAAACCTTGACGAAGAAGCGGCAAGCTTAATACATTTTCAACAAATGTATAGCGCAAATGCTAAAGTGATCACCACTGCTGGTCAAATGTTTGATTCACTATTGAATATGTTTTAAGGAAGAATACCATGCGTGTTAGCAGTCATCAGTTTCATTTAAATGCAATTAGTAATATCCAATATAATACAGCGCGCTTTAACGAAGCCTCTGTTCAATTAGCAACAAATGTAAGAATTGCGAAGCCTTCGGATGACCCGCTTGGTGCTGTTCTGTTGCTAAATTTAGATGCTGAATTAGACTCACTATCACAATATCAATCTAATATAGCATCGATTGATTTTACGTTAAGTCAACAAGAAGTAAAATTAACAGGTATTGTTAATCAAATATATTCGTTACAAAGTTTAATTACCACGGCCGCCGATGGCTCATGGGGTGAAGAAGAATTAAAAGCGCTTGGGCAAGAAATGTCAGTTATTTTTCCTGGCATCGTTGATTTACTTAATGGAACTGACAGTGAAGGGAAATATTATTTCTCAGGCAGTGAAACAAACACTAAACCTTTTGATTTAGATGCCGCGGGTAATTATGCTTATGTTGGTGATGACAATGTTCGTAACGTTGCTGTAACGGCAGACTCTAGCGTAGCCAGTAATATTACCGGAAATGAACTAGACCCCGGCGCTAATTTTTTAAATGCGATGAAAGATTACCTGGTCGATATTAATAATCCACCTGCGACAGGCGTTGGCAATGAATCTCGTGCTATGATTACTGAACTGGCTACCTTTTTAGGGACTATTACTGGTGGAGTTACCAAAATTGGTGGTACGATAGCATCGCTTGGCTCACTTGCGGATAGCAATCTTGATATTACTGCTGTTACTTCTAATTTACGTGATGATATAAGCTCAGTAGATTATCCCGCAGCACAGATTCAAATGAACGAAGCAATGGCTGCGTATGAATCATCTATGCAGGTATATGCAAGCGTGTCGTCATTATCGTTATTTTCATTTATATAACCAGTACATCATAATAGGCCATTGTCACTATGCTCGTTACAAGTAGCGAAAAACCCCAAGCCCCAGATGCTATAAAAACGGCTAAATCTGAGTCACTTGTAACCCAGCTAAAAGAGCGTGCGCCAAATCAAAACATAAATAAAGTAACGGCTAAGCAAGAGCAAGTAGATGTTTTGTCACGCTGGTCAGTGCGTGGCAAACTAAGTCAAGCATTAGCACAAGCAGAATATAGCGAAGCAACCTTACGTCAAATGTATACTGCATTAAGCGCTTTAGCTAACAAACTTAATACTCAAACGGCTACCGCTAAACCGAATTTCACACAGAAGAATGATGTACAGTCAACAATTGAATCAATGCAGAAACTGGCGGCGCAATCAGGCAGTGGTTTAAATAAGCAATTAAATCTTCGTAGTGAAAGCGATGTAAGTGTACGTCAGCTCAATGCGAATATTGATTTACTTTCAGCACGACCGCATGACGAAAAAATTAATTTATTAATGGGGCGAAGTGGTAAGTCGGTGGTGTTAAATTTACCTGCAAACCAAGGGGAAGCTAAAAATTTAACTAATATTCAAAACGCATTTGCTCGACAAGATATTAGTGTAGAGCTAGACCGAAATAATCATTTATTATTTAGCACTACTAAAGAACATGCGGGTTTACTTGATGAAACCTGGATTATGAGCGGTGAAGGTGTCAGAGTAGCAGCAGGCAACCCAATTTCAGTACCTTTAGTTGAGCCAAGCAATCCGCTTGAACAACTCGCACAAGTGTCTGAATCAAATAGCGAGATTCAAGCACATCGTGATAAAATAAAACAAGTACAACAACATTTAAGATCAAGCATACTTAAAGTTCAAGCGCAGCGTAAAGAGCTGTCTAGCCAGTTGCTCGAAATTGAAAGAGCAGCAACAAGTCTACAACCAAGCGAACTAACTGACTTAACCAATAGTATTGGTGACCAAATGTTTTATGCTGGTACTAACAGTATTAGCACTATTATGGCGCAAGCCAACATAACACATAGTCTAGTGCGCTATTCTCTTTATTAATATCAATAAAAATCAATTCAGCGAAAGATGACGCCGCGGCTTAACAAATAGCTTTATATTAAAATGCGTAAGTTAATATAAATGGCTATATCCACAGGATATGGCCATTTTTTTATGTCTATTTTATAAACACTATGTCTTGGCTGACTGTATATTATACCAATTTGATTAAATTTCTTCCCAACTCAGAGCTCTGCTCGATGTTCAATAACAAGGCAAATTTGTTTCGGTTTAGTCATTCTAAATCACATAAATTTAACGATGTTAGTGTACATCGAGCAAGCTCCCAGAGGGCGAGTTTAAACGGCTTATATGCTGCGTTATTAATTTTGACAAGGGAATAACCATTCTCTTCAATTAACGCCTTGCCTCTAAGTCTTTTAATTCTCGCTGAGTGGGAAAGAACTTAATCAACTTGGTATTATGCTAACAATACTTGTTGCCATGCTGGGTATTAGTTAATTACTCCGGGAATGTCCCTTGAGCAGAAAAATTTTACTTACTTACCTCAAATAAATACCAAATAATAAAGCCAAATTATTAAATTTTATAAATAATGCATTAAAAATGAAAAAAAATTTAATTTTATAAATTTTATGGTCGCTATAAGTTTTTAGGCAATGTTTATTGTTTTGTTATGACGATAAACAAATTTAACTAAAAAAGGAAATCTCATGGCTTTATCAATTCAATCAAATATGGCATCAATGTCAATCCAAAATCAACTAAGTCGTAGTAATGACAGTTTATCAACAGCACTTGAGCGTTTAGGTTCTGGTTTTAAAATTAACTCAGCGAAAGATGATGCCGCAGGTTTACAAATTGCAACACGTCTAAATGCGCAAGTAAAAGGTCAAGAAGCCGGTTTGTATAACAGCGCAAACGCGATGTCAATGATGCAAACAGCTGAAGGCGCGTTTGATGAGATAACGAATATTGCTTACCGCATGAAAGAGCTTGCTACGCAAGGTGCCAGTGATGCTAATGGCACTACTGAATGGGCTGCACAAGATGCTGAGTATCAAGCTTTGTCTGAAGAAATTCAGAGCATTATGGCGAATACTCGATTTGGTGATACTCAATTATTAGATGCTACAAATGGTAAATTCATAGCTGCAGTTGATTTTCAAGTAGGTGCTGATACTGCTGAAACCCTAAATGTTGATATTTCAGGTGGTTTAGCTGATGTTGAAACTGCTATTGCTGCTTTTGGTACTATTGGTACCGATGTTGCTACAATCCAGACTGAGATAGGTACTGTCGATGATCTTATCGCGGCAATAGGTACATCTCGTTCTGCATTAGGTGCATCAATGAACCGCCTTGAGCACACAATGACAAACGTAACAAACATGAAAGAAAACACCCAAGCGGCATCAGCTACATTGATGGATGCTGATTTTGCGGCTGAAACGTCTAACATGACTAAGCAACAGTTATTAATGAACTCAGGTATTTCGGTATTGAGTACAGCTAACAGCACAACACAAATGATTGGTTCATTACTTAACTAATCGTTTGATTATTTAAAGAGCTAAATTAGTTCGTGTTATAACGTAAAATAGCTATATAACTTATAGCTATTTTAATAAATAAAAATTCTTTGAGTTTTTATTTATTAAAATAAATACTTGGAGAATAAAATGTCTTTATCAGCATTAGGAATTGACCCAGCTAACTTGGCTAGTCAATATACACAAATTGAACGTGCCTCAAAAGATCAACTTTTAAGCAATAAAAGCAATGAATTTTCTAGTAAAATAAATGCATTTGATAGTTTGCAAAGCACATTAACCAGCTTTTATGATAGTTTGTCTGATAACCTTGCTAGTGATAGCAATTTTTTGGCAAATTCATCTACTGTGACTAATGAAACTGCACTTAATATCACAACGACAGGCAGTGCATCGCCAGGTGAATATGATATTTTTGTTGAACAATTAGCGCAATCACACCAGGTAGGACTCAGCTTTGATACCACTATACCGTTAAGTACTAATGGCGAATTGAATATTGATTTAGCAGGTGATTCGTTTAGTATCGATTTATCGACACTGGCAGCAGGCGCTTCGTTAAGTGACTTAGCAAGTGCTATTAATTCACATGTTGATAATAAAGGTGCTAAAGCAAGCGTTATACGCTCAGGCACTGAAACCTTTTTAGTGATGACAAGTGAAGAGTCAGGTGCTGCAAATCAAATAGCGATTAGCTTTTCCCCTGCTGCAACTTCTCCTGATCCGAATGGTAGTAATATAACTAATGCTATTACAGGGATTAGTGAACTTACAGCCGCACAAGATTCAATTGTTAAATTAGGGGCAACATCTGCTATTACAATTACCTCTACAACCAATACACTTGAAGATGTTATTGAAGGGGTAACATTAAACCTTACTCAAGCACAGGAGGTCGGTGATAGCCCTGCTCATGTTTCGGTTGGACAAGATGTAGATACGACCAAAAGTAATATTCAAGGTTTTGTTGATGCGTTTAACAATTTATCAAACAGTATAACAACAAACGATGATTTAAAAAGAGACAGCTTAGCCAGTAGTTTAGCTCGATCATTACGTAACGATTTTCAGGGCACGTTTGAAGGTAAAACACTGTATTCAGTGGGTATTGAATTTGACCGCAGTGGTAATTTACAAATTAATAGTGAAAGATTAGAAGCGGCATTAAGCTCTGATCCTGAATTGTTAACTAAAATGCTTACCGGTGAAAACGGCATAATGGCGAAATTAGAAGAAAGAATAGAGCCTTATACTAAAAGCTACGGGATAATGTCTGACAAAAAAGGTACTCTGCAAGCCAGTTTAGATATTGTTATTAGACAACAAGCGAGTCATGAATCTTCAATGCAGCAAGTATATCAACGTTATTTATCGCAATTTACACAAATGCAACAGACTATTGCGCAATTAGAATCTACAATGGGTCAATTTGGTTAGGGATTAATAATGTTAGATATAAATGACGGTTTTTCGGCTTACAAAAGTACGTCGATTGACGGACGTGCTGCCGGTGCAGATATTCATAAGTTAGTATTGATGTTATTTGATGGCTTTTTAGATGAATTAGAAAGTGTAACTGGCCATATTACTCAAAAACGCCATGATAAAAAAGCGCAAAGTATTGAAAAGATGATGCGTATATTAGGTGGTTTAGAAGCATCACTTGATTTAGAGTCGGGTAGTGAAGTTGCTGGTAATATGAAAAATTTATATGAACATTGTGGACAATCACTTTTACAAGCAAGCTTAAAGAATGATTTAAGCTTTATTGACTCTGTTCGCACTGTGATGACTAACTTACAAGAAGGTTGGAAAGGGTTAGGTTCACAGGTAGCATAAAGTACTAAGATGAATGTTTTTTATAAACCAGTTGCGATGCAACTGGTTTTTTGCTTTTAAGAGTACTCTGTTAGTGAGATTGGTATAAATACCTAAACGTTGTAATTAATGACAATTTTTCTACTTTAGTCCAGAAAAACAAGGTGAGTTTCGCGTCAATGGCTCGTCTATTACAAGTAAATTTAATAATGAAGTTAGGAAAATCAACTACAAGAGCAGCGTTTATTGAGCCGAATTCAGGTTAACGAATAAAAGGGGATCTTTTATTACATCTACTTCCCTTGGCTTCCGTTGTGCGGAAGTTCCGCTTCCGCATTGTGTTATACAAGCTGACTTTATTGCTTATATATCAATGCCTTGATAATTGGTGTGTTTTTTGCAATACTTCTAGATGAAATAAATTTGGTGTAGTCATTGCGAGTTTTTAAGCGGAACAATTATTTATGAATAAGTTGCAGGCCGAACAAAAAATACAATCACTTTTATTGTATATGGCAGAATCTATTGAAAAAGGTAACTGGCATAAAATTCGTGAAGCTGACCGCCAATTGATGTCTTTGATTAATGAGGCTAAACAAGCTGCTTGGTTTGTATCTTTTGAACCAAAGTTACTATTATTAAAACAAGATTATGAAAAGAAAATACAACTGATTAATGCTCAAAAACAAGATGTGAGTAAAAAAATGCAACGTCATCAAATTGATAGTGATGGAATACTGGCTTATAAACAATTGACAGAGAGCGCTGACTAATGACGGTTCAACTACGCCCACAATCTATAGCGCAACAAGACGTTTTAGGCGGTAGCCAAATAAAGGCTAATTCTTCACTGAGCAAAAATTCTTCTACGGGTCTAAACCCTTCATCAGGTGCAAATACGGCTGACTTAAGCTCGGCTACACCAACGTTAGCGAAAACATCGCAATCGATGGACTCGCAGTCGCTAGAGCAGTCTACTGATACTGGTGAAATATATGACGAGGCAGAGCAAGCATTTGTTTTTGTACTGCCTGATATTTCGACCGAGGATAACAGTTTAGAAGCGAGAGGTACGTTGCTTGATAATGAGCAACTAGACACTACAAATCAAGACACGCCTAATGAATTACAAGCCTTCATTCAAAACCCAAGAGCACAGAGCTTTAAAATACAAGCAATAACGTTACCAGTAGGTGCTACTGAACAGGCATTGGTACCAAACAATATTGCTGGTTCGTTATCAGGTTTAGCGCCTTCATCATCGGTTGAAAATGAAGCTGAGGTTAATTCTGCTCCGGTAACACAAGCGTTAGTTAGTAACGTTAACTCAATGAATAACATCGATGACAATGATACCTTGCCACTTCCAACGACTATTCAACAGGTTTCAGCCGCTCTTCATAACACAGTAAATGTTAGCACAACGTCAGAAGCTATTGTGCCGCTAATACAAGTAGATAAATTAATCTCAAGTAATCAACAGCGTGAATTATTAGTAAAGCCTGCAGGAGGTAATAATACAGTACAAGACCAATATTTAGCTACGCGACTTTTATCTGAGAATTCATCAAGCAACAGTGGTGTAAGTAATATAAATCATAAGTCTACAACGGTTGATGCTATTAATACACTGGCTTCATCTATAGTATTAAATGAAGAGAAAGACTTTCAAAAAGGATTAACTCAACAGGTTTTTAGCGGTGCTGAAAATCGTGAGCATACCTTCTCGAAACCTGCTTTTGGAGCAACAACAGATACTCAAGCTGTCAGTCAACAATGGCGTAAAGAGCAGTTAAGCAGTAATACCAGTGAGTGGGGACAACGTTTACTACATGTCCTGAGTGATAAAGTTAATTTACAAATAGGTCAACAAATACAGCGAGCACAAATACGTTTAGATCCGCCGCAGTTAGGTAGTATTGAAATTGCTATTAGTGTGGAAGGGGATAAAACGACAGTTCATTTAGTTGCAGGGAATGCGCAAGTACGTGAAGCTATGCAACAAACCTTGGATCAGTTACGACATTCATTATCGCAAGCTGGTGACGTTACCGTTGAAGTTGATGTGGGGGAAAAGCAACAACAATCAGATAATTCAGGTGATACATCTGAAATGGATATAGCTGACAATGCGGCTATTGAAGAAGAAGCTACTTTAAAAACAACAGAAAATAGTGCCAGAGATTGGTTGAATAGATTAGTTTAAGAATAGTTGGAGTACGGATAAGTGAATAAAATTGTCATAGGAATTATTGGAGTTGTGTTACTTGCAGGTGCTTTTTTTGCAGGTAAACTGTTAGACAGTCAAGACTCAGAAGAGCAAAGCAAAGGAGACGTTGTGAGTGCAACTGAGCAATATTTTGCTATGGAGCGTTTTATTATCAGTATTAACGATGAAAACTTGACTCGTTATTTAGTACTCGATTTAACGTTAGCTATCCCTGCTGATGCACAAAGCTTAACTACTGCGCAAACCTATACCCCACTTCTGCGTAATGAATTAGTAAAAATATTTGTGAACTTAGAGCGAGAACATGTGAAAAATGAGTTTTCTGATATAGAAGCAATGCAAAAAACATTGCTAGAAAAATTTAACTCGGTATTAAAGGCGAAATCGAGCCTTGAGTTAAGTAATGTTCTTATTACTAATGTTTTTATCCAGTAAGGAAAAGCATGTTAGTTCAAGCGGAATGGTCTGAACAAGCCAGTGATACTAGTACGTTGACGGCACAAAAAGAAAGTGAGTTACTCGCACAATATGCTTATTTAGTTAAGCGTGCAGGGGCTCATATGCGTACTCAACTAGGTGTTATTGTTGATGTTGATGATATTCAACAGATTGGTTTGGTTGCCTTGCTTTCATCAATACGTCGTTATGGACGTGATGCAGATGAAAAATTTGCGGCCTATGCGTTTAAATGTATTCGTGGCGCGATGCTTGATGAATTTAGGCGCGTTGATTGGCGACCGAGACAGTTAAGGCAGAAATCTCATAAATTAAGAGATTGCACCAGAGCATTAACAAAAGCCCTTGGCAGAGAGCCTAATGATAGTGAGCTATGTGAGGCATTAAAGGTAAGCCCTGATGAGTTATTAGAACTTCATTATATTACGCAAGCAGAAGCGATGGATAGCTTAGAAAGTTTACTTGATGACGGTGGTCAATATTGTGCTGCTGCTGATGATACACTGTCAAAAGCTGAATCAACAATGGAATTACAAACAGCGATGGCAACACTGCCGGCGCGAAATAAACTGTTACTACAGCTTTATTATACTTATGAAATGAATATGAAAGAAATAGCTTTGACCCTTGAACTCACTGAAGCAAGAGTGTGTCAACTCCATAAAGAGGCGTTAGTTGCCTTAACCCGAAAACTTCAACATAGCGAATAACTAAGGAAGCAAATATGCAACGATTGATAGGTCTACTGGTGGTGCTTGGTACCGTATTAGGTGGTTTTGCATTCGCCGGTGGGAATCTAGCCACAATGTGGCAGCCTGCTGAATTTTTAATTATATTTGGCGCTGGTATAGGGGCGTTAATTGTAGGTAACTCAAAGTTTGTATTGCTCGAAATGTTATCGCAGCTGAAGTACCAATTATTTAGTACTAAAAACAGTCATACAACAGACCTTTATCATGACATATTAATGGTAATGTACTCATTGCTTGATTTAGTTCAGAGTAAAGGTATAAAGGCATTGGATGATCATGTAGAGAATAGTGAAACTAGCTCGATATTTTTAGCTTATCCAAAAGTGGCTGAGTTTCCACAATTGGTCACCTTTATTTGCGATAATTTTAGACTTTATAGTATGGGTAAAATTAACTCTCATGACTTTGATGCGATATTAGAGCAAGAGATTTATACCATTGAAGAACAAAAACTAAAACCATCACATGCATTAGGTGATGTTGCCGAAGCAATGCCTGGTTTTGGTATTTTGGCTGCGGTTGGCGGGATTATTATTACCATGCAGCATCTTGATGGCCCAATGAGTGAAATTGGTTACCATGTTGCTGCTGCATTAGTTGGTACTTTTATCGGTATTTTTGCCTGTTATTGTTTGATGGCGCCTTTATCTTCAGCGATGGCTTCGTATGTAAAAAAACAAATGGCGTTGTTAGAATGTGTTAGAGCTATGCTCGTTGCGCACTCTAAAGGACATGTTGCTATTGTTGCTATTGATTCTGGACGCAAGCTTATCAATGAAGAAATCAAGCCTAGCTTTACCACCATGGAACAATGGATTAATAACCGAGCAGCATAATGTCAAATTCTGAACTGATTGTAATAAAACGTGGCCGTCGAAATAAAGGTCATGCTAAGCATGGTGGAGCATGGAAGGTTGCGTTTGCTGATTTTACGTTGGCAATGATGGCTTTCTTTATGGTACTTTGGATTTTAGCTATCACTAACGCTGCTGAGCGTAAAAGTATCGCACATTATATGCGTACTCATTCAGTGTTTGACGGCAGTCCTTCTTTTTTTGAACCGGGTAATAGCCCGTTCCCTATTGATTTAGGGGGGTCGCCATCAATTATTGATAATCAGGCCTCAAATCGTTTGCCACCGGATAATCCTATTCCAGGTATAAGTGAGTATCTTCAGGTTCCCAAAGGAGATAAAGAGCCACTTGCAGGGACGGGAGATAAACTAAATTCTGCTATTGATAGTGAGTTTGCCGCTTCATCAGAATTAAGTCTGTTATTAAAAAGTATTGAAGAGCTTTCTAAAGAAGAACTATTACATAACAATATATT